>NZ_BAAGGP010000003.1:0-82584 GCF_054658615.1 Pseudolactococcus yaeyamensis | reverse complement strand
TGTCAAATTATTTATCGAAAGTAAGAATTGTCAAGATGATATTGAAACATTTTCAACCTTAGAAAAAAGTCATGGCCGAATTGAGAAACGTGAATGTTATCTGGTTAAAGATATAACTTGGTTGGATAATCGTGAAGATTGGGATGGTCTTAAGTGTGTTTTCGCTGTGAAAAGAACGGTTGAATCTAAGCACAAAACAACGCAAGAAATGAGTTATTATATCTCAAGTCTTGAGGCGACACCTGAAAAATTATTAATGATTGTCCGTGAGCACTGGAAAATTGAGAGTTTACATTGGGTGCTGGATGTTGTATTTTCTGAAGATGAGTGTCAGGTCATCTCAGAGAATGCGCAAAAAGTTTTGAATGTGTTTAGAAAACTCGCTATTTTAGCTCATCGTACTTATTTGAAACAAGTAAATAAAAGGGGTAGTGTCAAGCAGAATCTATTGCAATGCTTGGTGAATGAGAAGATATTGACTGACGTAATAAAAAGTTTATGAAACGAACGTGTATCAACAGCTGTATCGTCAAACCAAAGATAATATTTTATCAGGTACTTATGCTAGTCATGAGAAATTGACAGGGAGTCGTACTTTGGCTAAAATTTTAGGCATTAGTCGAAATACTGTTGATAAAGCTTACTCGCAACTTGTCCTAGAAGGCTATATTACTGCCAAGACAAAATCAGGTTTTTATGTTGCAGCATTGCCTGAAACATTTGGCAATATACGAGAGACATCTGTGGTTAATCAGGAGATTGGCAAAAAAGATGAAACTAAAACGCAGTCAAAAGTGCGCTATGACTTGACCAATAGTAGCCATACGAGCAACCTTTTTTCTAAAAAAATGTGGAGAAAACATAGCTTAGAGGCGCTAGATACCTTAGAAAAAGAAGAAAAAATCTCTAGCTTGCAGAATAATCAAGGGGAATTAGTTTTACGCGAAAATCTCTTAACTTATTTACAAGAAATAAGAGGTGTTCACTGTACGGTTGAGCAGATTATTATCACGAGTGGCTTACAGCAATCGCTTGACTATCTCTGTCAAATTGTGCCTAAAAAATCGCAGACGGTATTGATGGAAGAACCGGGTTATCCCAAAGCGCGTGTCATTTTTGAAAATCATCAATTAGCAATTACATCTTCTGAGCTTGACGATAAGGGGCTAGTTATTGCTAATCATCTCTCTCAAGATTTGGATTTGATTTATATCACACCCTCTCACCAATTTCCGACAGGTGTGACGATGCCGATTGGTCGAAGAAAAGAGCTGTTAGCATTTGCTGAAACAAAGAATGCCTTTATCATTGAGGATGATTATGATAGTGAACTTCGCTATTATGAAAAGCCGATTCCTGCTTTGCAATCCATAGACCATTTAGACAGGGTTGTTTATCTGGGCACTTTTTCTAAGGCACTTTCTCCATCTTTAAGAATGAGCTATATGATTCTTCCTAAACCGTTATTAGGCAAATTTAAATATCATTTTGAACAGTTTAATAGCACTGTTAATTTACTGAATCAATACACAGTCGCAAGCATACTTGAAAGTGGTGATTATCATCGTATCGTTCGACGTATGAACCATATTTTTAAGAAATGATTTGAATGTTTTGCCAAGGCATTTTCAGTATTTGAACATCGAATCAAGATTTCTAAAAATATCAGTGGTCAATATTTTTTAGTTGAATTCAATCGAAAAATTAATCAAAAGTTGATGATTGAAAAAGCGATAGAACAAGGTGTTAGAGTTTATTCAACAATGGAGTTTTGGCAAGAAAAAGCAAGTTGTCCAGACAATTCTTTATTTTTGGGGATTAGTAAAATTCAAACAGAGGACATTCAGGATTGTGTAGATAGGCTAAGAAAGGCGTGGTTTGAATTGATTTGAATTTTTTGATGTGAAATTCTACCCTATATTATTGAACCAACAAAATAAACACAAAAGGCTAGGACAAAATGTCCTCAGTCAACGAGAGAGAAAAGTAGACTAGGCTGTGATGATTGTGCCTCAACCAGTTTGTTTTTCTCTTTTTTCGTCTAGTTTTGCAGAAAGTCTCCCAATTTGATAAAATAGCAGCATTGTTTTTACCAAATTCGTATTCTTTTGGCAAAACAATACGAATTTCGCAAGAAAAACGTCATTTTTTTACCAATTCCGTATTGTTTTGGCAGAACAATACGGAATTGGTATTTTGGTATAGCATCAACGTTTTTTACCCGATTTTGTCTTATTTCTGATGATTAGTTTGCTTCTTTACAATTTATCAAGAGCTTTGTTTTTGATGCTCAAATGAATCAAAATTTTTCAAGATAAAAAGTTTGACCTTTATTGACCAAAGCGTTATAATAGGATTTAGAGATAGGATATCTCTGGAATATACTTCTGAAAACAAAGGAGGAAATGAGTTATGGCTCCTAGTGACTTAGAAAATAAATGATTTTTTAAGCAGCTGGGCAGTCGCCTCAACATCTGATATGAATATTGAAAAAATGACAACAACTTTACAACAAGCTTTGGCTGAGGCGCAAAAAATCGCGCAAGTTCGCCAACATCAACATATAGAAATCGCACATCTTTGGAAATTCATGATTCAGCCTGGGCAGTTTGCGCATGACTTTTATCAAGATTTGGGACTAAATTTAGTCGGTTTTGAAACTGAGATTAATCAGGAATTAGATAAAATTTCAGTCGTCACAGGTAGCAATGTTGCTTATGGTCAGAATTTGAGTCAGAATCTATTTAACTTATTTAGTCAGGCTGAAAAGCTGGCACAATCTCTAAAAGATGAGTTTCTATCCACTGAGACGGTATTGTTAGCACTCTTTTCACAAAGCCATCATCCATTGACCAAGTATTTGAAAGACCATGGTATCACGGAGAAGATGGTTAAGGACAAAATCGAGAGTATGAGAGGAGGGAGTTCGGTGACAAGTCAAAATCAAGAAGAACAGTATGAAGCGCTGAAGAAATATGGCGAGGATTTGGTCGAGAAAGTTCGCGCGGGTAAGATGGATCCGGTGATTGGGCGTGATGAGGAAGTGCGAGATGTCGTGCGGATTTTGTCGCGCAAGACGAAAAATAACCCGGTTTTAATCGGCGAACCCGGTGTCGGTAAAACGGCGATTGTTGAGGGCTTGGCGCAACGGATCGTGAAGAAGGATGTGCCAACGAATCTGCAAGATAAGACGATTTTTAGCTTGGATATGGGCGCGCTGATTGCGGGTGCTAAATTCCGTGGCGAGTTTGAGGAGCGGCTCAAGGCTGTTTTAAATGAGATTAAGCAGTCTGATGGTCGGATTATTCTCTTTATCGATGAGATTCACACGATTGTTGGTGCGGGTAAAACAGAAGGTTCGATGGATGCGGGTAATCTGTTGAAACCGATGTTGGCACGTGGCGAGTTGCACTTGATTGGTGCGACGACGCTGGACGAATACCGTCAAAACTTTGAGAAAGATAAGGCTTTGGAGCGGCGTTTCCAAAAAGTGTTGGTGCAAGAACCGACGGTTGAAGACACGATTTCTATCCTGCGTGGTTTGAAAGAACGCTTTGAAGTGCACCATGGTGTGAAAATTCATGATAATGCTTTGATTGCTGCGGCAACTTTGTCAAATCGTTATATTACGGATAGGTATTTGCCAGATAAAGCCATTGACCTTGTCGATGAAGCGAGTGCAACGATTCGGGTTGAGATGAATTCTTCTCCAACTGAGTTGGATCAAATTACGCGTAAACTTATGCAGCTTGAAATTGAAGAAGAAGCCTTGAAGAAGGAAATAGACGATGGCTCTAAGAAACGTTTGGCGATTCTACAAGAAGAACTTGCCAATACGCGTGAAACAGCTAATGCCTTGAAGATGCGTTGGGAAACTGAAAAAGAGGCAGTAGAAGCGATTCATGCTAAGCGTGCGGAGTTAGAGCAAGCTCGTTTTGATTTAGAAAATGCTGAAAATGAGTACAATCTGGAGCAGGCTGCTGTTCTGCGTCATGGTACAATTCCAAAATTGGAAAAAGAAGTGACTGATTTAGAAAATGCCCAAGAAGCAGATGCCAGCAATCACTTGGTGCAAGAATCAGTGACAGATAATGAAATCGCTCAAGTGATTGGTCGCTTGACTGGTATTCCTGTGACCAAACTGGTCGAAGGCGAAAAAGAAAAGCTCTTGCACTTGGCAGAGACACTACACCAACGTGTGGTTGGGCAAGATGAGGCGGTTAACGCGGTTTCTGATGCCATTATCCGTAGTCGTGCCGGTCTGCAAGACCCTAATAAACCGCTTGGTAGCTTTCTATTTCTTGGTCCGACTGGTGTCGGTAAAACTGAATTGGCTAAAAGTTTAGCCGAAGACCTCTTCGATTCAGAAAACCACATGGTGCGGATTGACATGAGTGAGTACATGGAAAAACATAGTGTCTCACGTTTGGTTGGTGCACCTCCAGGATATGTTGGTTATGACGAAGGCGGTCAGTTGACTGAGGCTGTACGTCGTAATCCGTACACGATCGTCTTGCTTGATGAGATCGAAAAAGCGCATCCTGATGTCTTTAACATCCTACTCCAAGTGCTTGACGATGGTCGTTTGACAGATTCTAAGGGTGTTGTTGTTGACTTCAAGAACACCGTCTTGATTATGACCTCAAACATTGGCTCACGGACGCTCTTAGATGGGATTAAAGAGGATGGCACCCTTGACAATACGACCAAAGAAGCAGTTTTAGATGAGCTTAAGGGGCACTTCAAACCTGAGTTCCTTAATCGGATTGATGATACCGTCGTCTTCACGCCGTTGACCTTGTCTGTCGTCAAACAAATTATCGATAAAATCGTGGCGCAGCTTACAGAACGCTTGTCGCATCAAGATATTAATTTAGAGCTAACAACAGAGGCCCTTGATTGGATTGCCAAAAATGCGTATGAACCCGATTATGGGGCACGACCAATTAAACGGTTTATGACGAAACATCTTGAAACACCACTTGCGAAAGCACTTGTATCTGGTAAAGTCTTACCAAACTCAGTGGTTTTAGTTGGTTTGAAAGATGATACGTTAGTTTTTGATATGAAGTAAATAGATTGACCAAATAAAATGAACAGAAATCGGCTTGTTAGATTTTTGTTCATTTTATTTGCGTAAAAATAGGTATAAGTGAGCGCCACGGGAATTGACGAAATAATCTAATAATGTTATAATTGGTAGCAGGTAGCAGGTAGCAGGTAGCAGGTAGCAGGTAGCAGGTAGCAGGTAGCAGGTAGCAGGTAGCAGGTAGCAGGTAGCAGGTAGCAGGTAGCAGGTAGCAGGTAGCAGGTAGCAGGTAGCAGGACTATTTGAAAACGCTTACCGTGTTTGTGTATCTTGTTTCTATATCTATGAGCTAGGATTGCTTAAACGATAAAAAGGAGACACACATGAAAAAAGAAAATTTTAACGATGAGATTTCAAATATTCGGGAGACTTTTAAGGCATTACGAAAAGCAAGGGGCTATACACAAACTGATGTGAGTGATGAGATTGTCTCTAAATCTCTTATCTCTAAATTTGAAAATGGGACAACTATGTTAGCAGCCGATAAGTTATTGCATATTATTTCTAAACTTAATATGACACCAAATGAATTTGTCAATGTTTTGAATGATTATCAACCAGACCGCATGCAACGGCTTTATAACACTTTAAATCAGATTCGTTTTTCCGGTTTAAATGGTGCTGAACAGTCAGAAAAGTTGATTATTGAGGGAACGACTGATAAATTTGAAATTCTGTCAAATATCATGATTAAAAGTGTTTTACAGGATGTGACGGGTAAGCAGTACGTTTCTAAAGCTGAGAGAAATATTGTCGGAGAGTATTTGAATGGACTAGATAATTGGACTGAGTTTGAGGTCAAGCTCCTTTATTACGCTTGTCCGATTTTGGATAGGGGAGATTTTAGGTGGTTTGGTGAAGTGCTTTTAGAGAGAACTAAGCATTTTTATTCTGGTGGTTTAAAAAATTTGTTTATAGGAACTTTAATTAATTTATATGAAGGTATCATTGAATATCAAGACTTAGAAGATGCTGAGTTTCTTAGGCGTGAAATTGAAAAGATTAATCTATCTAGCGATTTAATTGCAACCATTAATTTTCAAATTTTAAAAAATCTACACGATTATACTAAAAAAAGAACAAAAGAAAATCTTACCCAAGCAAATAACTATTTGGATAAGATTGAATTTTTAGGTGTTAAGCCTATTGTTGAGTATTATAGAGGACGACTGAAAGCTTTAGAGGAATAATACGACCACCCACCAAGCGAAATATTTGCTTATCATAATATAGTTCCTTTCTTTATCTCAAGATAACCTTATTATATACCAGATTTTTCGCATTTAGGAAAAGTTGAAAATATTCCATTTATTAGAACTATTTTTAAAAAGTAGAAGATTTTCAACTTTTCGGATATGCCGATTTTCTGTGGTAGAATTAATCTTGTAAGGTTAAGGGAAAGCGCTTTCTCTATAATCTTATACTGCCATGCGCGCTGGCAGTGGCTACACTCAGATTGATTGGTTATAACTTTTCTTGTCTTTGTCTTTGAAATTACTCTGATTAAGTCGTTTTGAATATTAGGACTATGATGTTTGAAAAAATCATTTCAGCAAGCGAGAGCTTGCGAACAAAACTCAGACTAAATAAAAATTTAGTCCATACTTTGGAGGAATTTTATGTTTTCAGAAGTAAGTGGCTTTCAATTGTCACAATCATCAAAAGAAATAGCTAAAAATCTCTTAATATCAGTAATATCAGCATTTTTAGCGGTCTTTGTGGTTCGTAATTTTTTGATTGGTGCAGCTTTGTGTGTCTCTATATCTACCGTTGCACGTTGGGTATGGGCAATTTATCAGGCGCATAGAGCTGGTAGGTCAATTAGAGCAGCTGTTTCTCTATGTCTAGGTACAGCAGGATGGACGTGGATTCTTGTTGATTTTCTGATTGGCTATGGAGTTGCGCTAGTATTGGGAAGTACTTGGGTACAAGCCTTGTAATTCTTTGAGATAGCCTTCTTTGATTCGACTGAGGAGGCTATTTCTATTTTTTAGGAAAGTATTTTATGAAAATATTACATTCAAGATATATATCATTTCTAGTATTTATTTTGTTTATTACTAGTTACTTAATCATGGTACAAAAAAATGTTGGAACAAGCATCTTATCTGTCAATTACGCTTTAAGTGTTCTTTCATTTATTTCTGCAGTGCTTGCACTTATTTTTAATTATATTTCATATGCGTTCTTTTTATCTTTGTTTGATATGAGTCCTTTAAAGTATAAGCAACTTTTTTGGAATGCAGTTTGGATTTCATTTTTATTAAATTATTTATTTGTGTCTCTAACTCAAAAGGTATCAATTTTGATTTTGATGTTCAAAATTGGTATAAATCCATTTATGATTATTAATTTTTTGCTTATTGGTTTTATACTGTACGTAAGAGAAAATAGGTCATTAAAAAAAATTGTATTATTTTTTTTGAGTATAACTCTAGTTGGGATTATTGGACAAGTGATTATAAATATGCTAGGAGTTTAAATGATAGAGAAACGAACTTTCAATCAAGAAGTTAATTTCTTGAAGTACGCCAAATTTAAAGATAAATACCGTTTATATTTTCCAAATATCCCAGATTTTTTTTGGAAAGTGATGTTTTATTGGATGTTCTTTTTTCCGTATCTCGGTATGTTTTTGGTGCTTTCTATTTTTACATTTGTTGTTTATATCGGGAAAATGCCAGAAAATTTTATATTTTATATATCTCTTATTACAATAATAGGACAAAGTCTAAGTGTGTGGGCGATAGTTACAAAAGAAAATGATTTTTTAAAAATTCATCACTTAGATTATTATAATTCAGGTTTGTTTAATAGTTCTGAAAAAAATCTTTTTATTAATAAGTTGATTATTTATTATACTTATCCAATAATTTTTACAATTGCTGTGCCATTATTTTTGGATTTAGTATTACGCTACTTCAAGGGCATAATAAGTATATATGATTGCGTTATATATTTTTTTGTTTTACTTACCATGATATTTTTAATTATTAAAAATGCCTACTATGATTTAACTTTGGAGGTAGGTTTAAAGCATAGAGGAGAGTTTTCGTTTTTTGCTTTTTTTGTTTTGATAATAATTAAATTATTTTTCGTAATGAATAATTGGAATTCCTACCAATCAATTGATTTTAGCATGTTGTTAAAAGCAATGAAACATCGTTACTTAGTTCTACTTACTTTAATATTATTGATATCTTGTAGTTGTTTATTAAAAAAATATCGCTTAAACAAAGTACATCAGGATAATAAAATTATTTCCCTAATATTGAACCACTGTAAAGGAATTGAGCGAGATTTTTTTATTAGAGAATTACTACAAGGAAGTATCTTGTTACCTTTAATAATTATTACTGCTTTATTTATTCCAGCAACTATATTCCAGAAAAATATATCAGTAGTCTTAATTGTATTTTTCTTTTATAGTCATTATAATTCGCATTATTTGCTAAATAATCGTTATTTTTCTTATGTAAAAATGACAGGATATATTTGGCGAGGTTTATGGATTGTAAGTTATAAACTGATTGGAATTCAATTGTTATTAGTGATAGTGACTACATTGTTTCTCAATCATTCTTTAGCGACTATTGGAATATATATCGCAATTAATAGCTTTGTTTTCATATTAAATCTTATAATTTCAACTATAATTTATGGTGCGGTTATTTCTTCTAAAGGGACAGATAAAAAGAAAGAGAAAACAATTGAATTATTTTATACTCTACCATTAATTCTGCAGTTAGTATATGTCATAAGGAGCAATTTATGAAAATATTAAATAAAAAAACTTTAAAAAAATTTTTTATTCTATATATTTTATTTTGGATACCAGCAATCCTATTTCTTATATTATTTGCTATTTTTGGGAAGAGTAACTCAATTATGGTGATGTCAAGTGAGATAGATTATTCGTTTTGGAAGATTTTCACAAATAACCTAGTAGTTGCTGTTTTATTATACTTGTTGGGGTATTTACATAGATATCTGGTTTATTTGTTATATTTTATAAATGCCATGTCTTTTACTTTCTTGTTTAGTTTGTCTATTGAACGATATCAGTTAATTGATGTTCTATTTCGTCTTGCAAGTTATGGTCTGACAGAAATAATGGCGTTTACATTGGTTGTAGTATTAGCATTACAAAAGAAAAATAGATTATTTACTAGAGAGTATAAGGTTGTATTTTTATCAATTTTATTGTTAGTATTCTCTGCATGGATAGAAAGTATTGTGATTTGAAAGAGAGAAAATAATATGAAAATGAAAAACGTTACAAAGTCTTATGACGGTAAAAAATCGGTAATAGAAAAATTTTCTTTTGATTTTTCTGAAGGGACAATATATAGTATTTTTGGAGAAAATGGCTCGGGAAAAACAACGCTACTTAATATTTTAAGTGGGTATCTAAATTTTGAAGAGGGTAATATTGAGGGAAATGATGACGTGCTTTTAATAACGGAAGATGTTATACCTTTTGACTATATTACAGGATTGGAATTTGTACATTTAACTTTACGCCATAAGAAAAAAATAGTTTCAGATGAGGTGGTTAATTTTTACTTGCAAGAATTTGGGATGTTAGAATTTAAGGATGATTATTTAGATAGTTATTCTTCAGGTATGAAATATAAAATCCTAATGATTTTAACTTTTATTATAAAACCGAAAGTTCTTCTTTTAGACGAACCTTTCTCTGAGCTAGACATTATAACTGTCGAAAGAGTAAATCAAGAACTTCAAAGAATGAAAGAAAGTAGCTTGATAATTTTTTCTACTCATATATCTAGTCTTGCTTTTCAGATTAGTGATAAAATTCTTTTTTTAACATCTAAAAAGTTTTTAACATTTGATAATCAATTTTCCAATGTTGAAATGCTAGAACAAAAAATTCAAGAAGTTATGACTAAAAAAATCCAAGATAGTTATGAAGTTATTGACAATCATCAATAATTAACAGAATATATCGAATTTTCAAATTTAATCCCAGACAAATGATAACATTTATGTTAAAATAATACCATTATTTAATTTATAACAGGAGAACAAAATGAACAAACAAACGAAAAGAATCATTGCTATCGTTATCATCTTACTAGGTATCCTATCAATCATTGCGACATCGCTTAATCTTCAGGTGACGCTAGGTGATCCGGAGGCGTTTTTGGCAGGTGAAGTGGGCTTACCAGTTCCGGACGTTGTGAATCGGGGATTATTTGTCGTTCAGGCGATTTGTTTGGTTTATCTGATATTTGCAGAGAATTTCAAGAAAACAAATCTGTTTTGGATTATTCTGTCACCGCTAGGGTGCATCGTTCTTGGCACGCGTCAACTTTTAAGATTAAATAAAGCGACCTTGATTGAGGACTGAGCATGAAAAAATTCTACCAAAAACATCCCTTAGTCGTTATTTTAACTAGCATTATCGCCACAATTATCATTGGGATTGTGGTTTTGTCTGCGCTTTTATTACCCAAGCTAAAGACTAGCAAGCAGGCAGATTATGAGCTTTATACTGTCAAAGCTCAGGCTGACAATATTTTCAAGGGCAATGTGACGGCAAAAACGTCGACTGATTATCGAGAAGATATGTCGCTTGGCGAATTGTCACAAGTCAATGTGACGGATGGGCAGGAAGTGAAGGCTGGCGATGTTTTATTGACATATACTAAGTCATCTGACGATTTATCAAGCCAAGAATTTGCAATCAAAAGTGCTGAGAATGATTTGGCAAATGCCCAGGCAGATGTGGTGGAAGCAGAGAAAAAGGACGCGAAGTTACGTACGGACTTCAATAAAGCCAAAGATGAGGGAGAAAGGCAGAACATCAATGCTCAGCTTGAGGCTAATAACGAGACTTGGAAAGCAGCGCTGCGCTCGGTAACAGCTGCTACACTTGCGCGCGACCAAGCACAAGCAACTTTAGCAAGTCAAAAGGATAAGCAAACTGCCACGGTGACGTCTAAAACAGATGGTATTGTGATTATGGGGACGAAGTCTGAGACGTCGCCTTTACTGAGTGTTGTGAGTCGGGAGACACTGGTCAATGGTAAGACATCGGAATATGATTACGACAAGCTCAAGGTGAACGATGTGGTAAGTGTTGAGACGGTTGATTTGTCGAAAAAAGTGACGGGTAAAATCTCTTATATTTCTCCAGTTCCAGATAAAGCAACGTCTGAAACATCATCTAGTCAATACAATTTTAAGGTTGTTTTAGATGAGCCATTACAAAACGGCTATACGGTTCAGATTCATCGTCCAAATGAAACACTTTATATTCCTAAAACATCCGTGAAAAATGGTAAAGTTTACATGAAACGTGGTGGGAAATTTAGTAAAGTTGCAGTCGAAACTAAGGAGTCGGGTAGTCGCTTGCAAGTCATATCTGGTTTAAATTCGGGCGATAAAATTATCGAGGAGGCAGCAGCTTATGTTGATACGCCTTGAAAATATCACAAAAACTTATGAGCTTGCCAAACAAGAAGTTACTGTTTTAAACAATGTCTCTCTCAATATTTTTGAGGGTGATTTTGTTGGTATTATGGGGCGAAGTGGTTCTGGAAAGTCGACTTTGGTTAATCTGATTGGTTTTTTGGACAAGAAATTTAAAGGGACTTACTATTTTGAAGATAAGTTAGTTGAGCAGTATACAGACGATGACTTATCTAAAATCAGAAATGAAAATGTTGGCTTTGTTTTTCAAAATTTTGGCTTGATTGAAAATATGACAGTTGGGCAAAATGTTGAATTGCCTTTATTATACGCTGGTATTTCTAATCAGGAAAAAACACGTCTTGTAGCGGAGAGTTTGGAAAAAGTGGGCTTGGCTGACTTTGTAGGTCAGTCTGTTAAACTTTTATCGGGTGGTCAAAGGCAACGGGTGGCTATTGCGCGTGCCATTGTCAATTCTCCTAAATTTATCATTGCAGATGAGCCAACGGGTGCGCTTGATAGCAAAACATCTGTTGATATTATGCAGTTGTTTACAGATTTGAATACGACTAGTGGTGTGACGATTATTTTGGTGACACATGATCCCAATTTGATGGCATATTGTAATCGTGAAATTAGAGTGTCTGATGGCGAGGTGGTCCTATGAACTTGCGTGCCGTTATCAAAAATGCTTATCAAGCCCTTCGTCAAAATACCAGACGCAGTATTTTAACGATGCTTGGTATTGTCATTGGTATTGCCAGTGTCATCACGATTTTATCGTTAGGACGTGGGTTTGAAACTTACACGGTAAAAAATCTGACTGCTACAAATGAAAAAAATGTAGCGGTCGATGTTGTTTTTTCGCCGTCGGATTATGAACAGTTTGAATCAAATAAAATGCGCTACTTTTCTGATGAAGACTTGAAATTTATAGGTCAGATTGAGGGCGTAGAGAAGGTTGCCTATGTCAAAGCTGACGACAAGTTTTTACGTATAGATTTACAGGTAGCAGATAAAAAAATCAGTAAGAATTTAGGCTTTGTAGCTGGTGGTAAAGATGCTGTCGAGGTGGGGCGCACGATTAGTCGTGATGATATTGAAACGCATCAAAAGGTCGCAATGATCAGTCGTGATACGGCAAAAGATGTCAATCCAGATGTGAATAAGGTATTAGGTACAGGGATTGACATAAAAGGTGAGCTTTATCAAATTGTTGGCATCTATAAAGGAGGGACGGCTAATTTGTTTGATATGACCCCTGATGTCAAGATTCCCAAGACAACCTACCAGTACTATACGAATAGCGAAGGGAATCCCACGCAAATAAAAGTTACAATTGCTAATGATTATAAACCCAGTAAGGTTGCGCAGAAAGTGATTAAAAAACTGGAAAAAGTAGGCATCAGTCGTAATTTTGGTGAGTATTCAACTTTTGATATGAGTTCTCTGACAGACGGTATTGGTAAAGTATTGAAGATGTTGACCTTCTTTATCTCAGGAATAGCGGGCATTTCACTCTTCATTGCAGGTGTTGGCGTTATGAATATGATGTATACATCAGTTTCTGAACGTGTCAAAGAAATTGGCGTTCGCCGAAGTGTTGGCGCTAAAAGACGTGACATTCGAAATCAATTTTTGGTTGAAGGCTTGATGCTAACAATGTCAGCTGGTGTGATTGGTTATATCATCGGTTATTTGGTTGCGCTTGTCATATCAATCTTCTTGCCATTTAAAGTATCTCCAGATTTATTTACAATTTCCCTAACTTTAGTCATAACGATTGCCATTGGTCTGGTCTTTTCAATCACCCCAGCCAACATGGCAGCGCGAAAAGATTTGGTGGAGATTTTGAGATAACATTACAAAAAATAGGTCATTTGACTTATTTTTTTGTGGTTAATAAGTCGAAAATAGGGCAATCTATTGGCTGAATAGGATGAAATAATCAAATATTAGGCAAATGCTTGACATCCTATATATAGTATGTTAAGGTCTTAAATCTTTATATAAGACACAATATATTGTGATTCCGTGTTTACAAATTACCCAATGAGTGGTAGAATATATTTAAAATCACTTTAGAAATGAGATGTACGTTATGATGGTTTGGGAAAAAACAGAGGTAGTCGACAATACGATGGAAGTTGTTAAGCGTGATGGTCGCCATTTAAATTTTGAGCCGGAAAAAATTTATGATGCCTTGAGAAAAGCCTCTGATGAAGTTTTTCCGATGTCACCGGTTCAAGAAGTGAAATTGGAACACTTGACGGACAAAATCGTTGCGACAATTTTTGACCGTTTTGATGATAATATCAAAATTTATGAAATTCAAAATATCGTCGAGCACGTTTTGTTGGATGCTAATGAGTACAAATTAGCAGAAGTCTATATTAATTATCGGACAAAACGCGATTTTGAGCGCTCGCAAGCGACAGATATCAACTTCACGATTGACAAATTGATTAATAAAGAACAGTCTGTTGTCAATGAAAATGCCAACAAAGACAGTGATGTCTTCAATACGCAACGTGACTTGACGGCAGGTATCGTTGGCAAATCGATTGGTCTGAAAATGCTACCGGCGCACGTTGCAAATGCCCACCAAAAAGGCGACATCCATTTCCATGATTTGGATTATCAGCCCTATGCACCGATGACCAACTGTTGTCTGGTTGATGTCAAAGGGATGCTTCGCGATGGCTTCAAACTTGGCAATGCCGTCATCGACAGCCCTAAGTCAATTCAAACAGCAGCAGCACAAATCTCGCAAATCATTGCCAATGTGGCCTCAAGCCAATATGGTGGTACATCTGTCAACCGCATCGACGAAGTGTTGGCGCCTTATGCTGAGCTGAATTTTGCCAAGCACATGAAGGACGCCGAAGAGTGGGTAGCAGCTGAAAAACGCGAAGCCTATGCGCGTGCAAAAACGGCCAAAGATATCTATGATGCCATGCAAAGTCTGGAGTACGAGATCAATACCTTGTTCACGTCCAATGGTCAAACACCATTTACAACCTTTGGTTTCGGCCTAGGTGAGGATTGGTATGCGCGTGAAATACAGAAAGCTATTCTTCAAAACCGCATTAAAGGTCTGGGTAAAGAAGGGCGTACAGCCATCTTCCCTAAACTCGTTTTCACCATTAAACGTGGTTTGAATTTGAATGCTGAAGACCCCAATTATGACATTAAAGAATTAGCAGCCGAATGTGCGACAAAACGCATGTATCCAGACATTGTCAGCTACGATAAAATCGTTGAACTAACTGGCTCATTCAAAGCACCAATGGGGTGCCGCAGTTTCTTGCAAGGTTGGCAAGACGAAAACGGTCAAGATGTCGTGGATGGTCGGATGAACTTAGGCGTTGTGACGCTTAATTTACCACGTATTGCCCTTGAATCTAAAGGGGATAAAGATAAATTCTGGCAAATTTTCTTTGAGCGGATGGCAGTTATGAAAGATGCGCTGGTTTACCGTGTGGAACGCGTAAAAGAAGCAACGCCTGCCAATGCGCCAATCCTTTATGAAAATGGTGCTTTTGGTAAACGCCTGAGCAAGACAGACTCTGTCAATGAGTTATTCAAACATCGTCGTGCAACGATTTCTGCAGGCTATATCGGTCTGTACGAAGTCGCAACTGTTTTTTACGGTGGCGAATGGGAATCTAACCCTGAAGCTAAGGCCTTCACGCTCGATATTTTGCGTGAAATGAAAAAAGCGGCGGGCGAGTGGTCTGACGAATATGATTACCATTTCTCAATCTATTCAACGCCATCTGAAAGTTTGACTGACCGTTTCTGTCGCCTAGATACAGAAAAATTCGGTGAGATTAAAGACATTACCGATAAAGAATACTATACCAATTCATTTCATTATGATGTCCGTAAAAATCCAACACCGTTTGAGAAATTAGACTTTGAAAAAGACTATCCAGTCTATGCCAGTGGCGGTTTCATTCACTATTGTGAATATCCAGTACTTCAACAAAATCCAAAAGCCTTGGAGGCTGTTTGGGATTACGCCTATGACCGTGTTGGCTATCTTGGTACAAATACACCGATTGACCACTGTTACGAATGTCACTTTGAAGGCGACTTCACACCAACTGAACGAGGGTTTCAATGTCCAAATTGTGGCAATAGCGACCCTAAAACAGTTGATGTTGTTAAACGGACCTGTGGCTATCTCGGTAACCCACAAGCGCGCCCAATGGTCAACGGCCGTCACAAAGAAATTTCATCACGCGTCAAACACATGAACGGCTCAGTCGGTCATTTGTCAAACGGAGATGATTTGGAAAGCGTTGCGATTGATGCAGCTAAGTCGCCATTCTTTCAAAAATAAAATTTAAAAACGGCAAAATGCCGTTTTTTGTTGTTAAAATAGATTAAAAATGATATAATTGCTAAAAATGACGATAATGGGGGTTTGATAGAGGATATGTCTTATAAAGAATTGAAAATAACCAAATATAACGATTATCACGGATATAATGATGATTATATTAAAAGATTTGATGGATATGCAACTTTAAAGACGAATCTTAAGCCTTATTTAATGCATCATAAAACATTATCGGAAACAAACTTACCTATGTTTGTCGTTAATTTACCTGAGATTAGTTTATTATCAGAAAAAATCATTGCAAATTCGCGCGAAATCGATAAGATTTCCTCTAAACTACCGGGTGTTGCTAGGCATCAATTTTACAACGAAAAGTTATCTCTTGCCATTCAGAGTACAGATGAAATTGAAGGTATCAAAACGACCCGCGAGGAGATTAATTCAGCTAAAAAAGCTGTCTTAAAAAATGCTACAAAAAAGGTAAGGCTACAATCAACGGTTAAGTTATATCAAGACATCATCGAAAATAAATCACTACATATTACAACTTTTGAAGATGTCAGAAGTATATATGATGAATTGACAGAAGGAGAGATAGATAAGAAAAATCTACCAGATGGCAGTTTTTTCAGGAATGAAGAAGTTTTTATTACTGATGAAAGAAGTGGTGATACAGTTCATAATCCTCCTATGACTGGGAAAGCAGTTAGTGATATGATGTCAGAATGGCTGCTATTTATCAACAATAGCAAGGGGCCATTTTTAATAAAAGCGTTAATTGGACATTACTTTTTTGAAAATGTTCACCCTTTTTATGATGGCAATGGTCGAATTGGTCGCTATATTTTATCAAAATATTTATCAAGAAAGCTTGATATTTACACGGGATTAGGCGTCTCTCAATTTTTAAACGAGAATAGGAGAGCCTATTATAAGGCATTTGCTATTACGGGTGAGGCTGATAATAAGGCAGAAGGCACATTTTTTGTCTTGGCTTTACTTAACATTATTTATGAGGGACAACAAAATCTCATAGACGATTTAAAATTTAAAAAAGTCCAATTATCGTCAGCTATTCAAAAAATTGAGCTTGATACAACCTTATCAGAAGTTGAAAGAACTGTTTTAGTGTTACTAGCACAATCTAAATTATTTACAGAGTCTATTGAAGATAAACTGGAAGATAGGGACATCATTGCGATGGCAAAAGAGACCTCCCATAGCCAAAATGCTGTTCAAAAAGCGATAAAAGAACTAGAGGAACAAGGCAAAATAGATTTATTGCAAAAGAGACCCTTGATTCACGATATTTCAAATGCGTATATTTAAAGTTCAAAATGAAGAAAAGCCGACAAGTTCGGCTTTTTTTGGTATAATGTTGTCATGCAGAAAATTCTGGAAATAAAAAATGTAACATATCAATATGAGGAATCAAGCGACATTTACGCCGTAAATAGCGTGTCTTTTGAGGTACTTCGTGGCGAGTGGGTGTCGATTATTGGGCGCAATGGTTCTGGTAAGTCGACAACGGCACGTTTAATAGATGGTCTGATGGCAGTAGCCTCAGGCGAAATTATCATCGATGGGCAAACTTTAACGGAAGAAAATGTTTGGGCATTACGCCAAAAAATCGGCATGGTTTTCCAAAATCCAGACAATCAATTTGTCGGCTCAACCGTTGAGGACGATGTTGCTTTTGGCATGGAAAATCATGGCGTCCCACGAGAGGAAATGCTGACACGGGTGCAGGCTGCACTAGAACGTGTCAATATGGCAGACTTCAAAACGAAGGAACCTGCTCGTCTGTCTGGTGGTCAAAAACAACGGGTTGCTATCGCAGGGATCGTTGCTTTGCGTCCTGACATCATTATCCTAGATGAGGCGACATCTATGCTAGATCCAAAGGGGCGACTAGAAATCATCCGAGTCGTCAGAGAAATCAAGGAACAGTATGGTTTGACTGTCATTTCGATTACGCATGATTTAGATGAGGCGAGCCTTTCTGATAAAATTATCGTCATGAAGGATGGGAAGATTGAACAGATTGCGACACCGGATGCGCTGTTTTTGAATGACAATTTAGTTGATATTGGTCTGGATGTGCCTTTTTCAGCCAATGTCGCAAGGGATTTGCGCCAAAATGGATTGCAGATTCCCGAAAAATATTATACAGAAAGTGAGTTGGCTGACTTCTTATGGCAATCTCTTTTGACAAAGTAACTTATACCTACCAGCCCAACACACCTTTTGAAAGTCGTGCCTTGTTTGATATTGACCTAGAGGTGGCAGATGGGAGTTTCACAGCACTTGTGGGGCATACAGGTTCTGGAAAATCCACCTTATTACAACATTTAAATGCCTTGTTGCTTCCGACTTCAGGAACTGTCGCAGTCGATGAGACGGTGATTAAGCCTACAAGTAAAGCGAAAGAAATTAAACCGGTTCGTCAAAAAGTTGGGGTTGTTTTTCAGTTTCCTGAGACGCAGTTATTTGACGAAACAGTTTTAAAAGACGTTGCTTTTGGCCCGCAAAACTTTGGCGTTTCTAAAGAAGAGGCGCAAGCTATTGCGCGTGAGAAATTAAATCTTGTCGGCATTTCGGATGAACTCTTTGAGCGCTCACCATTTGAGCTTTCTGGTGGTCAGATGCGCCGTGTGGCGATTGCCGGTATCCTAGCGATGAACCCAAGCGTCCTTGTTTTGGATGAACCGACTGCAGGTCTTGACCCTAAAGCGCGGATTGACATGATGCGCTTGTTTGAAACGATTCATGCCTCTGGTGTGACGACGATTTTGGTGACCCATCTCATGGATGACGTGGCTGATTATGCTGATACCATGTTTGTGTTGGAAAAAGGTCGCATCGTCAAATCAGGCAAACCACAAGATTTGTTTCAGGATGTTGACTTTATGAGCGCCCATCAACTCGGTGTGCCGAAGGCGACACGCTTTGCGCTACTCTTGCGAGAACGCGGTCAGTACTTTGAACACTTACCGATTACACGTGCGGCGCTGATTGAGATGATTACGGAGGCGGCAAATCATGGATAAACTGATTATTGGTCGCTACATTCCCGGGTATTCAATCATTCATCGTCTGGATCCACGCAGTAAACTGCTCGCGATGTTTACCTTTGTCTTCATCATCTTTCTGGCAAATGATGCTATCGGCTATGGTATTCTGACGGTCTTTACCTTTCTTGGTGTCGCCTTGAGCCGAATTAAACTATCCTATTTCCTCAAAGGCTTGCGCCCCATGCTAGGTTTGATTTTGTTTACGGTCATTTTCCAAATGCTCTTCACAACAGGTGGAGAAGTCCTTTTTCAAATCTGGTTTTTGAAAATCACGTCTTACTCGCTGCAAAATGCTTTTTTCATCTTCATGCGGTTTGTCTTGATTATCTTCATGTCAACGCTGTTGACGCTGACGACGCCACCTCTGACTTTGGCTGATGGGATTGAAACGGGACTTGCACCCTTGAAAAAAATCAAGGTGCCTGTTCATGAAATTGGGCTCATGTTATCGATTTCTTTACGCTTCATTCCGACCTTAATGGATGACACCACGATGATTATGAATGCTCAAAAATCACGGGGCATGGATTTTGGTGAAGGCAACTTGGTTCAAAAAGTCAAATCGGTCATTCCGATTTTGATTCCGCTGTTCGTCTCAAGTTTTAGACGGGCAGATGATTTAGCCATTGCCATGGAAAGTCGTGGCTATCAAGGGGGAGAAGGGCGCAGTAAATACCGTGTCCTCAAATGGCAGGGTTCTGATACCCTGCTCTTGCTCAGTTTGCTTATCGTTGCGGCTATTCTGGTCGCATGGAACATGATGAAATAAAGCGTATCACACACTTATAATCGAGTTTCGGCTCCTTGGTGTTAGGAAAATAGATAAAAGTACGCACGAACGTTGTTCGTTTACGTCTTTTCCTAATTCACTCCTGCGATTACTCGTCGCGGAAAAGAATTCTACACACCAAAGCAGTCGCCTCAACATCTTAACTAAGGGAGAAAACAATGACGAACAAAATGACAGCACAAGAAATTATCCAATTTATCGGTAACGCTGAGAAAAAAACAGCGGTAAAAGTGACCTTTGAGGGAGAATTGGCGGGTGCTATGCCTGCATCGGTCATCCAACTGGGTAATGTTTTGTTTGGTGACTGGGCGGAAATTGCGCCGCTTTTGGTTGATTTGACTGAAAATAAAGATTATGTCGTTGAACAAGATGGTCGTAACTCGGCTGTGCCTTTGCTTGATAAGCGTGAAATCAATGCACGGATTGAGCCGGGTGCTGTGATTCGTGATCAGGTCGAAATTGGCGACAATGCCGTGATTATGATGGGTGCGGTAATCAATATCGGCGCTGAAATCGGTGCGGGGACGATGATTGATATGGGTGCGATTTTAGGTGGTCGTGCGATTGTCGGTGAAAATTCGCATATTGGTGCGGGTGCTGTTCTTGCGGGCGTGATTGAGCCTGCTAGTGCTGAACCCGTGCGTGTAGGGGATAACGTCTTAGTCGGCGCTAATGCAGTGATTATTGAAGGCGTTCAAGTCGGCAATGGTTCTGTTGTTGCAGCGGGTGCTATCGTCACGCAAGATGTGCCTGAAAATGTTGTCGTGGCGGGTGTTCCTGCGCGCGTGATTAAAAAAATTGATGAGAAAACGAAACAAAAAACAGCGCTTGAAGATGCACTGAGAACTTTGTAATATGGATAAGGATAAAGATAGCAAGCTCTATCTTCAAATCACTGCTGTCATTTGGGGGATTGGCTTAGTTTTGTTGTTAGTAGGTCTGATTTTTAGAATATCAACCTTATGGGTGGGTGTACTAGGCTTGGCTGGTCTAAGTCTGATTTTTGCCTTGCTTTATGCAACTGTACAAACATTGCGACATAAGGGAAAATTTGGGAAAAACTTGGTAAAAGGCTTAGCAATGGTGAGTGCTGAATTACCATTCAGTTTTTAGTGGGTGAAAAGATGTTAGATTTAATCAAAATTCGCAGGGAGCTCCATCAAATTCCCGAAATTGGTTTGGAAGAATTTGAAACACATGCCTATCTCATGGCACAAATCCGTGAGTTGACTGCGGACAAATCCTTCGTTGACATCAAAACTTGGCAGACAGGGATTGTCGTTAAGCTCAATGGTTTCGCCCCTGACAAAACGATTGCTTGGCGGACAGATATTGACGGTTTACCAATTATTGAAGATACGGGACTGACTTTCACCTCGCGCCATGAAGGTCGGATGCACGCTTGCGGTCATGATATGCACATGACTTTAGCACTTGGTGTTTTGGAAGCTATGCTTGCAACCCAACCCAAAAACAATCTGATTTTCCTTTTTCAACCAGCTGAAGAAAATGAAGCGGGTGGTATGCTCATGTATGAAGCTGGTGTATTTGATGGCGACTGGTTACCAGATGAATTTTATGGTCTTCATGTTAGACCGGACCTCAAAGTCGGTGATATTGCGACCAATACACATACCCTATTTGCCGGAACTTGCGAAGTTAGGATTCACTTCAAGGGAACAGGCGGTCACGCTGCCTTTCCGCACCAAGCCAATGATGCGCTAGTTGCAGCCAGTTATTTCATCACACAAGTTCAGACCATTGTCAGCCGTAATGTTGACCCGATTGAAGGGGCAGTGGTAACTTTTGGTAGCCTTCATGCTGGCACAACGAATAATGTGATTGCAGAGACAGCTTTTCTTCATGGGACGATTCGGACCTTAACTCAGGAAATGAATCAGCTAACACAAAAAAGAATCAGAGCCATTGCAGAAGGTATTGCCCTGAGCTTTGGTCTGGCAGTTGACATTGAGCTGAAGCAAGGCGGCTATCTACCAGTCGAAAATAATCCTGAGTTGGCGCAGGGCTTAATGACTTTCTTTGATGCGCGAGACGGCGTGAATTTGATTGATATTGAGCCAGCCATGACAGGAGAGGATTTTGGTTATATCTTATCCAAAATACCAGGCGTCATGTTCTGGTTAGGAATTGAAACGCCTTATGCGCTACACCATCCTAAAATGTTGCCTGATGAAGGGGCACTTGCCTTTGGGGTAGAACAGATTTCAGCGTTTTTGAAAACGAAAGCAGAGTAATATGGAAAACCACCCAAGTCACATGACCTGAGTGGTTTTTCTATCTATTGATGACAGGTCGCAAACCCTATCAAACAATTTCAAGTGTCTCCTCTAAATCATCAGTTTCATCAATTTCCCCATCACTGCGATGACGCAAATCCTTGGTAATCTTAAAATAGCTAGGCACGAGGATAATGACACTGCCAATCCAAGCAGCAGGACTTGAAAAGAGGACACCAATCAGGCCGACGGTGACGAGGCTCAGCACGGAAACCCCAGCCCGCATGACAAGCTCTGCTATGCCTGCTAATGTCGGTACTAGACTATTGCCATAGCCTTGAATGAATCCACGAACAATGAAGAGAATGGCTAAAATCCAATAAAAGATGCCATTGACCAAGTAATACTCGAAAGCGAGGTGGATGATTTTGGTTTCGCTACGGCTGATGAAGAGACCGGAGAAGAACTTGTTAAAGGTGATGAGGATGGCGGCAAAGACGACACCCCAAATCACATCAACAATGACAGCATGTTTGAGTCCGATGAGCATGCGCTTGTACTGGCGCGCGCCGAAGTTTTGCGCGGTAAAGGTTGTTACGGCAAGCCCAAGGCTTATCATGGGCAACATGGCGAGCTGATCAATCTGTCGACCAATTGCTTGCATGGCGACAGCATCCGTTCCCATCTTATTCAGTACAATCTGCAAGGTTAAGCTACCTAGCGCAATAATACTGGATTGAAAGCCCATGGGATAGCCTAATGCAGCATGACGAGCAATCTCCTTTTGATCAAGTTTGAAGTGACTTCTATGGATATGAAGAATCGGAACTTTTAGCTTGATGTAGAGCATTAGGAAAATGACTGAGAAAGCCTGAGCGATAATGGTCGCAATTCCAGCGCCAAAAACACCGGCATCAAGTCCGAGAATGAAAACAAACTCTAAAATGACATTGAGTATAGTTGAAATAATCAGGGCAATCAAAGGTGTCCGTGAATCACCAATAGCTCGCAAGGTATTGGACAAGTAGTTAAATAGAACAGTGAAAACCATCCCGCCGAAGATGGCTTTGAGAAAATCATGTGCATCACGGATTAGAACTTTCGGTGTTTGCATGACTTCAAGTAAAGGTCTGGCAAGGCAAAAAGCGATGACGGTAAGGACGATAGCGGTTAGCAGAGTCAAAAAGAGACCAACAACAAAAGAACTTTTAACGCCATCTTCGTCGTCAGCCCCGAAGCGCTGGGAGATGATGATGGAAAAGCCACTAGTAATCCCAATCGCAAATCCCATAATCAAGAAATTCAGGGCGCTCGTCGCCCCAACGGCGGCAAAAGCATCCTTGCCAAGGGTTTGTCCAACGATAATGGCGTCAATAAAGTTATAAAAAAGTTGGAATAAATTTCCCAGAAGTAGCGGTAATGTGAAGAGCAAGATGACTTTTATCGGCTTGCCTTTGGTTAAATCTATCATGATAAGTTGTGTGACAAGTACATTTCGTGAGCTCAAAATGTAGTGTCAGGTCACCCTCTCTATTTGATGTGTTTTCTTGCCACGAAAAGTGTGGGTTTGAAATCGTTTTCTAGTTAGTAGCTATATTCTAACACAAAAAGACGATTTCGCAAGAAATCGTCTCATGTTATAAGCAACTAAAAATTATTTAGTTACGTTTACAGCTTGCAAACCGCGAGCGCCATCTTCAACGTCGTAGTTGACTGCTTGACCTTCTTCAAGTGTTTTGAAACCGTCAGTTTGAATCGCTGAGAAATGTACGAAAACATCTTTTCCGTCTTGACCAGTGATGAAACCAAAACCTTTTTCAGCGTTAAACCATTTAACTGTACCTTGTGCCATTTTGAATCTCCTTCGCCCATTGTGGGCTTTTTAATTTTGTGTAATTCTGAAACTGCTTAGAAAGGATGAAACAAAATGAAACAAACTTTTTAAATCGTATACAAACTACCTCTTTATGGTATCATAAAAGATATGAAAAAGAAAGCGGAAATTCGTAAAAAAATGAAATTGGCTTTAAAAATGTTTGATTCTTTTGACAAACAGCAGCAAACTCAGGCGATTATCGCCCAATTTCTGGCTTCAGACCTTTATCAGCAAGCACAAACAATTGCAACTTTCATGCCCATGCCTTTTGAATTTGACCTGACACGGCTGCTGTCAGATACGACCAAACGGCTTGTCATTCCGAAAACTTTGCCTCAGCGACAGATGATTTTTACAGATTATGATGAAAATGCGCTTTTTCTCACGCCTTTTGGTGTTAGAGAGAGCAAGTCTGATATAGACGTCACCCCAGACTTAATCATCGTGCCGGGCTTGGCGTGGACAGCAGACGGCTATCGTGTCGGCTATGGTGGTGGGTACTATGACCGCTATCTAGCTGATTTTACAGGTCAAACCGCCAGTTTCGTTTACGATTTTCAACTCCTATCTACGATAGAAAAAGACAAATTTGATATCCCAGTCAGACACATTTTTAAGGTATAATAAAACGTATGAATAATTTAAAAAAAGAATTTCGTCGCTACCCGACAACTTATAGTTTAGCCACCATCACCCTCGGTGTCTGGCTATCTCAGTTTTTAGCTAACGGGGCGCAAGCGACAGAACCGATGAACCTCTTTCATTTCGGTGCCTTGTTTGGCCCAGATATTATTGCGCATCCCAGCCATATTTGGCGGCTTGTAACGCCTATTTTTGTTCATATTGGTTGGGAGCATTTTTTGCTCAATGTTTTTTCACTGATTTTTATCGGTCGGCAGATTGAAGATATCTTTGGCAGTCGGCGTTTTTTGACCATCTATCTCCTATCCGGTATCTATGGTAATATCCTAACTTTCTTCATCAAAACAGAAACGCTATCTGCTGGCGCTTCAACCTCTCTTTTTGGCATCTTTGGCGCTATGGCCATGCTAGGCTATCTTGCTAAAAATCCATCGTTTCAGGCAGTTGGTAAACAATTTGCCGTACTAATCTTTGCCAATCTTGTGATAAATGTGTTCCAGCCGAGTGTCGGTATCTTTGGGCACATCGGAGGTGCACTTGGTGGTGTGCTGTTGGCTGCGCCCTTTGCACCGAAAATCTTGCAGGCTAAGATTTCGGAGACTCAGAAGGTTACATTTTTTAGCATCTATCTTGTTTCAGCGGTGCTAATGGTGGTGCTTACGATGATGGGGTAAGCTGAACGTTATAAAATGACGACATGCGCCTTAGGGGGCTGTCGTTTTTTACTTTTTATATCCAGCTAGTGGCGCTTGAAAATTTTCTTTGTGAATAAAATAATTAATGATTTTATTTGTAAAACGCTTGCAAGGATAGAAATTTAATGCTATCATATTGGTATAGACCATTGGAAGCGATTCCCTTTTTTGGTCGAGACACAATGTTATTTTTTATTTAGTAAATGCTACTTTTTAGTTAGGATATCAGTTTGATTGAATTGACCGTTAAGTAACATTAAAACTATATAAAATGTGTCGAAATTTTGTTGGCTATCTGTCATGGTAGATGAGAATAGATATCTTAACCCTACACTATCAAGCATTCAACTCGTTTTTTGTGCGTTTTATAACTATATGCTTTTAATGAGGTAAACGCTTGCAAATCATTAGATTACATGGTAATATAATGAAGTAGGTGATTTGTATGCGATTTCAAGTATCATGACAAGTTATCCGCGGATTTATTTATTGAGGAAGTCAAACAACAGAAAGGAGAAACATGGACGACGCACAAATGGCGGTTATTATGCCCTTGATTATGTATGGAGGCGAAGCGAAATCTTCAGCTGTCGAAGCAATTCGTGCAGCTAAAGAAGGCGACTTTGAAAAAGCTGACGAACGTATCGAAGCAGCAAGCAAAGCAATCGTAGAAGCACACCATGGCCAAACGGAATTATTGACTAAGGCTGCAAATGGTGAAGATGTACCGGTATCTATCTACATGGTACACGCTCAAGACCATTTGATGACAGGTATCGCATTCGTTGACCTTGCAAAAGAAATCATCGAATTGTACAAAGTTGTTAAAGGTTAATTAAACATCTGCTTTGAATTTTTAAAAGATTTTTTAGGAATAAGACCTCTTTTTAGGTTCAAGGTGAACTCAGTTATTAAAAAAGGAGACTTTTTATGAATGCAATTACTGCTTGGATGGAAAAATATTTCGTCCCATTTGCAGCAAAAATTGGTGGACAAAAACACCTCGTTGCTTTGCGTGATGCCTTTATTGGTACTTTGCCAGCAACAATGGCCGGTGCGATTGCGGTCATGCTTAATGCGATTGTCCGTGATATGCCTGCTAAATTTATTTCAGGTTATGATGGTAGCACAATCCCAGTTGTGAAACAAATTATTGCCGTTAATGGTTTTATGTGGAATGGTACGCTTGCAGTTGTTGGTATTATTTTCGCCTTTTCATGGGGGTACAATCTCGCTAAAGCCTACAATGTTAATGAATTAGCCGGTGGGATTGTCTCACTAGCAGCCCTTCTTCAAGGTGTTGGCTTCTCATTCTCAACTTCAGCGACTATGAAATTACCAGCAGCAGCAGCTAAAATTATCAATGAAGGTTCCGCTGATACAGGGATTTCATACGCTGGTGGCGCCCTAAACGTTGGTGGCTGGGGTTGGTTAAAACTCGGTCAATTAGATGGTAATGCTTACTTTGTTATCATGGTAGTGGGCGCTTTGGCGACAATCATCTACGCTAAGTTGATGATTAAAGATGTGACAATCAAAATGCCTGATAGTGTGCCACCAGCAGTTGCGAAAGCTTTTACAGCGATTATCCCTGCTGCCGTTGCCCTTTATGTGACAGCAATTCTTTACTATGTCTTTAGCTTAACGCTTGGTAAAAATGGCGAAGTTTTGATTACTTGGGTACAAAAAACAATTGCTGATCCGTTCTTGCACATTGGTCAAAGTTTAGGTGCAATCCTCCTAGTTACTTTCCTAGTTTCATTGATGTGGCTCTTTGGTCTTCATGGTACAAACGTTATGGCACCAGCTCTCGAAGGGATTTGGGGTGTTGGTCTACTTAAAAATACAAACGTTTATGACAAATTAGGTATGCAAGGCGTTAAAGATGCCATTAAAGCAGATAACGGCGACGCTTACATGTGGGTACGTGGTTCATTTGATTCCTACGCATGGTTTGGTGGTGTCGGTGGGACGATTACACTCTTGATTGTTATCTTTGCCTTCTCGAAACGTGCTGATTACCGTATGGTTGCCAAACTTGGTATTGCACCGGCTATCTTTAACATTAATGAACCAGTTATGTTTGGTTTACCAATTGTGTTAAATCCAATCTTCTTTATCCCATTCCTTTTGTCACCACTTGCTGGTGTTACGATTGGTTGGTTGGCGACAGACCTACACTTGGTTGACCCAGTTGTTGTGGCAACGCCGTGGGTTATTCCGCCGTTCTTGTACAGCTTGATGTCAACTGCTTATGACTGGCGTGCGCCGATTGTCACTCTGGTATGTTTCTTAGCAGCCGTTGCGATTTGGACACCATTCGTAATTGCAGCAAATGCGATGGAAGAAAAATAATTTTTCTTGAGCTGATGCTCAAAAAAGACGGCGAAAGTCGTCTTTTTCCGTTAAAAATGATAAAATAGTAATAGATTGACAAAAAAGAAAGAGGTATCACATGATCGTCGTAAATATGGCAATGAAACAAGATGATGTTATCGCAATTTTAGAGGAAAATGGCTATAAGTTTGTGGAGAAAAAAGGCATTCGTCTCTTTTTTGAAACAGATGGTAACTTAGATGAAAATGTAAGAGAAATCAAAACACTTATCAAGGCACAACCGTGGGGCACAGCCTTGTATTTCAACGTAGAGGTAGCGAAATAATGTTGCAAAAATGGGGCTGGGGTTTTATTAGCTTAGCATTATTAATTTTTATCACAACGCTTCAAGGTCAAGGTAAATTTTTAATTGTTAGTATTCTTTTATTTGTTCTGGGTATTGGCATGATAGTTGTAGGTGCTAAGCATGATAAAGTAGATGAAAATGGAGAATCTAAATAATGGAGATTATCAGAACCTTAAAGGTACCGCGCCAATTCATTTTTGAAAAAGTGATTGAATCTGGTCTATATGATATCGAAAAAAATACTGGAAAGCATCCTAAAGTTTCTAGTTTGACTGGCTTTGAATATAAGAAAAAATTCGGAGCTAAGCAAAATCAAGCAGGAAAAATTAAGATTGACGAAGTGACAGAGCCCTCAGTCTATGCGTTCACAACGAAAACGATTAGAAATACGTTTACGACACGTTGGGAATTGCATAAGATTGATGATACGACGACGGAAGTTGTCATTTCAGAAACTCTGGCATCACACGGTTTCTTCCAAAATCTGAATGATATGATGATGCAAATCGGTCTGGGCTGGCTTAAAAAACGCCAGATGAAAGCCATCCTAGACAATATTTCTGCAGCCTATAACGGAAAATAATCTATATAGTTTATTTGAGAATGTATTGATCGTAAACAGGTGGAAAAGTCGACTACTAGTTGACTTTTTCTGTAAATAACTATATACTTTATATATAAAGTATAAAGAGGTTGAACAACATGGAACATCAAAAATTAGCAGCTTTTCCAAGTGATTTTCTTTGGGGGAGCGCATCAGCTGCCTACCAAATTGAAGGCGCTTATGACGAAGATGGCAAAGGCTTGTCAGTCTGGGATAACTTTGTCCGAATTCCCGGCAAAACATTTAAGGGCACCAATGGTGATGTCGCAGTTGATCATTACCATCGTTACCAAGAAGATGTAAAACTCATGGCTGAGATGGGCATGAAAGCCTACCGCTTCTCAATCGCATGGACACGTATTTTCCCAAACGGCACAAGTGAAGTGAATGCAGCTGGTTTAAAATTCTACAGCGATTTAATTGATGATTTGCTGGCAAATGGGATTGAACCCTTGGTAACAATTTATCATTGGGATTTACCACAAGCCCTTCAAGACGCCTATGGTGGCTGGGAATCACGTCAAATCATTCCAGATTTCGTGAACTATGCAGAGACTTTGTTCAAAGCCTATGGTGATCGTGTCAAATATTGGGTGTCTCTCAATGAACAAAATATCTTCACGCACATGGGGTGGCAAATTGCCACGCACCCACCGGGTAAAAAAGATCCGAAACTCTTTTATCAAGTCAATCACCATGCCAACCTTGTCAATGCTGCAGTTATTAACAAATTCCATGAAATGGGGATTGATGGCAAAATCGGCCCTTCATTTGCCTACACACCACAGTATGCGATTGACTCTAATCCACTGAACATCTTGGCAGCTGAAAATGCTGAAGAGTTAGGGGCACACTTTTGGATGGATGTCTATGTTTATGGCGAATATCCAATCGTTGCCTTGAACTACTTGAAAGAAAGAGGTCTCGCCCCAACTTTTGAACCTGGTGATGCTGAGTTGCTTAAATCTGCCAAACCAGATTTCATGGGTCTCAACTTCTATCAAACAGCGACCAATGCTTGGAATCCAATCGAGGGTGGTGTTGAAAACAAAGACAGCTATCAAATGAACACGACAGGTAAAAAAGGTACTTCTCAAGATTCAGGTATCCCCGGCTTACAAAAAACAGTCAAAAATCCATTCGTTGAAACAACAAATTGGGATTGGACGATTGACCCAGTTGGCTTGCGCATCGCCTTGCGTCGCATTGCCTCACGTTACCGCTTGCCAGTCCTCATCACGGAAAACGGCTTGGGCGAATACGACAAACTTGAAGACGGTCAAATTCACGATGATTATCGCATCGATTTTTTGAAAAAACACGTTCTAGCCATCAAAGAAGCGATTTCTGATGGTGTTGATGTCATCGGCTACACAACTTGGAGCTACACAGACTTGCTCAGCTGGCTCAATGGCTATCAAAAACGCTATGGTTTCGTCTATGTTGACCAAGACGAAACGATGGCAGGAACACTCAAACGCATTCCGAAAGATTCTTACTACTGGTATAAAGACGTTATCGCGAGCAATGGCGATGATGAAACTTTGTTGACATAAAACTTGAGAGAGTTCTGGTGATCAGAGCTCTTTTCTTGTATCACCTTATTTAGAGTATCTAAATTCAGAAGCACAATAATTTGCCTCATTTTTAAGGGATGATAATGTGGTTTATAGCGTTAAAAAATGAAATCAAAACGCTTTCTTTTTAGCATATAATATGTTATAAATAAAGTGGGACAGTTAAAAAGGAGGGGGATGCCGAAGGGGATTGATAGTCGTTGCAAGCGATGCGTTATAGCTAAAGTATAGGCTATGTAAATGTTTGCAACGGAAATAACTTGGGGAAGTTATAGGGTCAGAGAAAGAATTGAGCGATCGTTTTTAGGAATCGTCTACTTTTAACAAAATAAAGGGGGAAAGATGATGGTTAAACAACTAAAAAAATCAATCGGAAAATTAAAACAACTGTGGCGTCACTATTTTCAGGTGAACTATTGGCAATGTGTTCAGTTGTTTGAAGATATATTTAGATACCTTCGCCGCTTGCTACAAAATTTTCTCTACAGCATGCTAAGGTTGGAACTTATTAGAAGGGGGGAGTTTTTTATGGTGGAAAAAAGCGCACAACAAAAATCAAAAACATCGCATTTCAAAGTTTGGAAATTTGGCAAACGCTGGTTTTACAGTGCTATAATCTTAACTAGCTTGTTTGCAGTTGGCATTGGGCCAAGTTTTATATCAACGACTAGTTTTGGACAGGCTGTTGCAAGTGCGGCAACGGTTAAAACAGGTACAACGATTTTGGTTAACTCCTACTATATGGGTGGGTCTCAATATCTTTATATTTGGGATCAGGATGCAAGTTCGATTGTAGGTCAGATGACCTATGCGGGGAATGGATATTATGCTTATACCTTCTCAGGAACTGTTCCCAATAACATCACACTAGCTTTGAGTGATACTGATGGTCAAACAGGTTCAACTTGGCCTAGTAATTGGGTTAATATGCCAGTCGCAGATGGGGCTGGGAATATTACAGGACTTTCTTCAGCTTATCATTTTGTAACGGTCAATGGTTTAAGCGTTCAAAAAGAGGCTGCGCCAACGCTTGCTGCAGTATCAGGAATGATAGATGGTGTGTCAGGGACGAGCTATGATTTATCAGCTCAGTCTCAGCCTGCTTATGCAACAAATTATGAGACAACAGCGTTGAAAAAAGAAGGGAATTTGACTTACAGTGTGACAGATCCTAATGGTGTCGCTGTCACGATGGCAGGTGCAATATTTGTGCCGAAGTCTGCAGGTGTGTATATCGTGACCTATACTCAAAGTTATAGGGATATAGCCGAGCGTATTTATGAGGTGCAAACAACGCAAACGTTGACCGTCAATAATCGAATTGTGAGGCCTGTTAATAGCCCAAATATGACTTTGGGTATCTCGACTGATTTGTCAGCGACTGCAATGGGGGTCACTGACTCAGATAGTAGCTTGATACCGATGATTACTTCGGTCACACTCAATGGTCAACCTATTAGTCCTGATAACAATAGTTTGACTCATTACACATTCAACACATCTGGTACTTACAGCATCACTTATTCTGATATAACAGGCGCATTTGGAACAATCACAGGTAATGTGATAGCGCCGATAGCAAGGACAACTGTTGCGCATCAAGCAAACAACTGCGACACTTTGGCACATGATGGTGCGATTTCGCTTGACGGTAATGTTGGCGACAGCGTCGAAATTCCAGCAATTAAGCAAGTGACAGGGAATAATAAAACAGGCTATACACTAGATAAAATCACGTTCAATGGTGGCATTGTTCAAGCTGGTGATAAGGTCACCTTGAAGGAAAACAATGCTCTGATTTATCACTACACTAAAAATCCAGTCAATACGGAAATTAGTGAGACAAAAAATGTGGATGTCCACGGTAAGCCATTGACCGATACGATTGGCTACGAACAAGTTTCGAGCAGTGTTGCACCAGCAGTCGTTAAAATCACTAATCAATATGGCGATACAACAACGACAATTACGACGACCAATGTTTGGCGTCTTAAAGACAGTCTTGCTGTCCCAGTAAAAGAGTTGACAAATCCTAATACGCAGCAAGCCAAAGCTGGAATAGAGGCATCAAAAAAATTTCCTAATGCGGGGGAAGATTCGGATGTAAAATTATTAGGTTCAGGATTGACGCTCGTCGCTCTGTTGATAGGTGTTCTGGGAGGAAAAATGCTTAAAGAACGTAAGAAAGACCTTTAATTTGTTGTCATTCTAGTTCAATAGATTTTGCTGTCCCCTAGTATATAGACCTTCCAAGATTAGGAGGGTCTTTTTTGACGGCAACTTATTCTAGCTAGAAGTCTCTGATAAGTTGCTATAAAGCATTATCATCTAGTTCAGATAGTTAAAAAAAACGGTAAGTATTTCTTGTCCGAAGGAGATGTGCGACAATAAAAGTGTAGAAAAGGTATCGTAGCGTTACTAAAGTCAGAGAGCTGTCCGTGGTAAAAACAAGAGGGACAAGATGTTCTTCTGATTTGAGCAATGCGTTGGTGTTGATAGGCTGACGAACTACTATAGCCACACCATTAAACAGTTTTGAAAGAGGTGATGCCAATGACAGATGAGGATTGTTGCGCGAAGACCAAGTTGATGACTCAAAAATGATGCCCAATAACAAGCAATAAAATCAAACCTAACGATTAAGAAGCCCAAAGTTGCTTATACCGTGCAAACTAGCGCATCACAGCAGAAATAAGAAACGCTCTCAAGCCTAGTCGTTAAAGAAAGGATGTTGCTAACATAAATTTGCTACATCTGAAGCAGTAACATCATTGATGAGTAAATTTGGTTTTAAACTCTAAACACCGGAAAAAGCGATTTTGAACGCTTTTTTTTGGAGGGTTAACTGTCTGAGTTAAAACTAGTTTTGTAATCCGTAATTTTAGCAGAATCTATAAGTTTCTAGAATAGAAATCGGTCACAGGTCTATTTTTTTGATATAATAAAAATATGACCATTCCAGAAAATGTGCTAAAAATCTTACATTTGAATGATTTGCATTCTCATTTTGAAAATTATCCGAAAATCAAACGTTTTTTTGCGGAAAAATCGGAAGGGTATTCAGATGTTTTGCGGTTTGACATCGGGGATAATGTTGACCGCTCGCACGCCCTCAGTGAGGCAACCTTAGGTCAGGTTAATGTTGAGCTGATGAATGCGCTAGACTTAACTGCAGCAACGATTGGTAACAACGAGGGCTTAGGTCTGCCCAAAGAAAAGTTAGACACGCTGTATAACAAGGCAAATTTTGACATTATCTTGTCTAATCTGAAAGATCAAGGTAAACAGCCGACTTGGGCAGTCGAGAAAAAACGTGTCACGACCTCATTTGGTATGGCGATTGATATTTTCGGGCTGACGGCGCCCTATCTCCTAGCCTATCCTTCGATGGGGTGGGAGATCTTAGCGCCAGAGTCTGTCTTAGCTCAGCAGTTGACGGAATCCGATGCTGACTTTACGATTCTACTGAGCCATTTAGGCTGGCGTTTTGACGAGAAAGCCGCCGAGACTTTTGATAATCTTAATCTCATCTTAGGTGCGCACACCCATCATTTATATGAATATGGTAAATATCTGAATGATACAATGCTTGCGGCCGCTGGCCGCTATGGCGAATATGTCGGTGAGGTGACGCTGAGATTCGATGACGACTTTCAATGTATCCAGTCTGAGATGATGGCTGAGGATGTGCGTCATTTGGTAGCATTGTCGGGAGATAAAGAGTGGATTCAGCACCAAGCCAACCAAGGGCATGAGATGCTCCGAGCTTGTCAAGTTGCACAGTTATCTCAACCCTTGACAAATCATTTGCCAGAATATGCCGCAACGCGGTTTGTTGGAGAACTTATAGGCGAGTATTATCAAGTGCCAGCGGTTATTCTCAATAGTGGCATGATTGTCAAAGAGATTCCAAAAAAATTAACTTTAGATGACTTGCATGACATTTTACCTCACAGTATCCGCATGGTCAAATTTACTTTGACGGGTACTGAGCTTAAAACTGTTCTGCGAGAATTATACGATGTTGGGAGTTATTTGAAAACGCAGCGCATCGTTGGTATGGGCTTTCGTGGCAAGCAGTTTGGCGATATCGTCACAGTCGGCTTAACTGGTGAACAGCAGCAACTCCTCTATCAAGGTAGCACAGTTGTTGCAGACCAGAGCTATGTCGTCTTAATGCCCGACCAGTATTTATTTGCTTCGTATTTTCCGATTTTAAAAAGTTCAGGTAGCGCAGAGATTCAATTTCCAAGATTTATGCGAGAAATAGTAGCAGATGATTTAGCGCATCATGGTAACTGATGCACCGAAAGAAATAGAAACCTAAAAGAAAGAACTAGTATGGCAAAAGTAATTCCAGAAGAAGAAAAAAATTATAATAAATTTCCGGGGGAGCATGTTGTTGTCCTTGATGATGTGGTCACGATTGGTGACAAGGTCTTTCACCTGATTCACAACCATCGTGATGGCTTTAATCAAGAGAAATTAGAGCAACGCTATTCCGATATTTTCGCGAAATATGATTACCTCGTCGGAGATTGGGGACATGAGCAGTTACGTTTGAAAGGCTTTTTTTCAAGCTCTCGCAAGAAAATGCCAGATGAGTTGAAAATTTCGCATCTGGCAGATTATATCAAGGAATATATGAATTTTGGGGCTGCTTTTTTCGTGTTGAAACGGATGCGAAGCAAGGACATCAGGCGTGAAGAGGCTTTTATCAATGAAAAAGTCTATGAAGTGAAGACATCAGTTGCGACATCTTATAGAGCGAAAAAAGAAGTTAGAAGAGACACCCAAAAAGACTTCAATAAAGTCGCTAAACCATCGAATAAAAAAGCGGAGAGTGGCGAGTCATCTAAAGTTTCTGGAAAACGCCAATCAAGCAAGACAGCCTTTGTCAAAAAAGAAAAATCGGTCAAACAGCAAGTGCCGATTGTTAAAACTGAAAAAATGCAAACACCACATCAATCAGAAGGTAGTAAACGACCTGCTTTTGTTGTGAGAACTCGGAAAAAATAAGGATAAACCTACGTTATCAATGAAACCATCAGCGTGTCACTTGGGTCTTTATTTCCCAATCTGACATGCTTTTTATGTCGACTTGCCAGTTCCTCAAGCCGTTGTGACCATTTGAATTGTTGCCATAAAGTTTTCAAAACATGATATACTAGTAGCATGACTAAAACTATCCAAAATGACATAACAAAACCATCTATCTACAATTTAACGCGTGACCAGCTAATCAGTTGGGCGGTAGAGAATGGTGCTAAAAAATTTCGCGCGACACAAATTTGGGACTGGCTTTATAAGAAAAGAGTCCAATCTTTTGATGAGATGACTAATATTGCCAAGGATTTTATCGAAATTCTTAAAGACAATTTTGTCCTCAATCCTTTGAAACAACGCTTGGTTCAAGAGGCTAAAGACGGTACAGTTAAATATTTGTTTGAACTACCTGATGGTATGCTAGTTGAAACGGTGCTCATGCGTCAGCGCTATGGCTTATCTGTCTGCGTGACGACTCAGGTTGGTTGTAATATCGGCTGTACGTTTTGTGCATCAGGTATAATTAAGAAACAACGCGACTTAACCGCAGGCGAAATCACAGCGCAAATCATGCTCGTTCAAAAATACTTTGATGAACGTGGCTTAGAAGAACGTATCAGTCACGTGGTGGTCATGGGAATTGGCGAGCCTTTTGATAACTATGACAATGTTATCAACTTTATTAAAACGATTAACGATGATAATGGTCTAGCTATTGGCGCCCGTCATATCACGGTTTCAACTTCTGGATTGGCGCCTAAAATCCGTGAATTTGCTGAGACAGGTCTCCAAATTAACTTGGCAATTTCACTTCATGCGCCAAACAATGATGTCAGAACTAGCATCATGCGGATTAACCGTCAATTTCCAATTGAAAAATTATTTGAAGCCATTGACTACTACATTGAAGTTACCAATCGTCGTGTGACTTTTGAGTATATCATGCTCAGTGGGGTCAATGACCGTCCTGAACACGCGCGTGAATTGGTCGCACTCCTAAAAGCTAAGAAAAAATTAGTCTATGTTAATCTGATTCCTTATAATCCAGTCAGCGAACATGACCAATACAGTCGCTCTTCAAAAGATGATGTCCTTAAATTCTATGATATTCTAAAAAAAGGTGGCATTAACTGTGTCATCCGTCAAGAACACGGCACGGATATTGATGCAGCCTGTGGTCAGCTTCGCAGTAAGACGATGAAAGCAGATAAAAAAGCCCATCCCGACACCAAAGCATTTGACACTGTAACGGTTGGTTTCGAGACAAAGATTAAGTAAAAGAAAATGGAGGTAGAAAATTGAAAAGCTACTTGAGAAAATGGTATCGGAGCTTTTCGATGCTAGCGATGATTTGGGTGATTGTGACAGCTATTACAGGCAGGAACATCTCACGATTGTCAGCGCTCGGTGTCATTATTGCAGCGGTTATTATTGCTGCAATACCAGAAGAATGGTTTGAAAAAATCGTTAATGCAATCCATAAATAACAAAGAAATGTCAGAGAGGTTGAATTCTGGCGTTTTATGTTACAATAAATTTATGAAATTCTTTGATGCACAAGCCAATCTGCGAGCACCGTTTCAAAAAAATGTAAAAGTGCTTGCGGTGTGCTACACTATTGCTATCTGTCTGATGTGTTTTCTACCTCAGAGCGTCTATCCGACCTTAAAAAGTGTGGAAACACCGGGTGTTCAACACTTCGGTCGCATCACAGCGATTTTGACGCCTTTTAACACCTTGGTACATTTCGGAAAAATCCCGAATCTGGTTGATCTGATTTTTATCATCCTCCAAAATGTCGCCAATATCTTCCTGATATTTCCGCTGGTTTTTGCGCTCTGTTTACTGAAACCAAGTATCAGATACTTTAAAAAAGTGCTGCTTATTAGTTTTTTGATGAGCTTGTCCATTGAGACAACACAAGTCATCTTGGATTTATTGTTCAATTTTAATCGCGTATTTGAAGTAGATGACTTAATCACTAACACCTTGGGTGGCATGCTTGCTTATCTACTCTATCAACTTGTAAGGAGAGTTACAACCTAATGGAATTTTCAAAATTAAATCAAAGTCGCCATAAAGTCACACAGTTTGACGGTCGTCAAGTCACGGTTGATGAGGTCAAAGCGATTTTGGCTGAGGCTATTCTTGCGCCCTCAGCACATAACATTCAGCCTTGGCATTTTGTGATTGTCGATTCGAAAGAGATGCGCTTGGCATTGTCCACAGCCATGCACGGCAAAAATGCCGTCCAAAACGAGGCAGCAGGGGCAACACTCGTCGTCTTTTCAGATACAGATTTGCCAGAGCGTGTCCGAGATATGGTCGAAATCGGTGCCGATTTCTTGCCGGTCGATCATCAAGCAGATCTGCTGATGAAATTGCCCGGTATGTTCGAGAAATTTACGACAGAACAGCTGGCAGAATATCTCGCTCTCAACATCGGCTTAGTCTCTCAAAACATCGTCCTTGCGGCGAACGATAAAGGCTTGAAAACCAATATCATCCTTGGCTTTGACAAGGTTAAAGCCAAAGCAGTTTTGGCGATTGAAGACCGCTTCCAACCAGAGCTTATCATCACCATGGGCTATTCCGACGATGCAGGCACAGCATCTTACCGCCTACCCGTTGATGACATCACGGATATTTTGTAAAATAACACGTGCCAATGGCGGTAACATCAAGTAACGGTTAAAGTTTGAAGGGAGTTAAGATGACCTATACATTTCAAAACAGTTCACCGGAAGTCATTTTTGAGTATTTGCGCAAGGCGAAGACGGTAGCCGTCGTTGGCCTGTCAAATCGAGAAGAGACCTCAAGTTTCATGGTAACGCAAGCCCTACAAGCTGACGGTTATCGCATTTTTCCAGTCAATCCACGACTTGCCGGTCAGGATATTCTAGGCGAAAAAGTTTATGGTAGTTTAAAAGATATTCCTGAACACATTGACATCGTAGATGTCTTCCGCCGGTCAGAATTTTTGCCTGACGTGGCGCGTGACTTTATCGAAACAGATGCCGATGTTTTCTGGGCGCAACAAGGTTTGCAAAGTGAGGAAGCCGAGCAGATATTGCGCGACAATGGTCGCCATCAAATCGTCATGGATCGCTGTATCAAGGTTGAGTATGCTTATAGTGGTTTGCGACAAGAAAAATAGTCAGAAAAAAAGCCTGCGGGCTTTTTTCTTTGGCTTAAAAACTGCCCAGATAAAAGGCAACTGTATCTCCTTTTTTCAGCTGGATATCCGCCACGCCCTTTTCTGCCATTTTGCCGTTAATATCGAAGAGCCAGTATTGATTGGCAGCCTGATTCTGAGCCTTACCTTCAATCGACGTGATAAAGCCATCTTTTTCCTCAATCTTAAAATTGGCTTTAAGCGCCTCAAGCAAGCTTTGGCTTTTGCTAATCGTGATTGTTTTCGTCGCATCGATTTTTTTATCATTTTCAAAATCCAGTGTAATGGTTGCTGTATCTTGAGAAACGGTGCTTTTCTTGGGTGTTTCGGTTTTGTTGCCACAGGCTGCAAGAGCAACAGTAATTCCAGTTGCCACTAAAATCGTGACAGTTTTCTTAAACATTAAAGTTGTCATAATCGTCAATCTCCTTGTTTAATAGTGTACTATGTTTGATGTGAATAGTAAAATAACGATTTTTATGGTATTGGTATAGGGAGAGGTTATATCTAAATCAGCTAGCTATGTGATTAGTTCAACGACCTCTAATATTTCAAGTTAGTGCTAATGATTACGTTTGGATAAGCATAGTTATTTTGGTGGGAATCAAATTAATTTGAAACAAGTTCGCAAATGAATTCTCTTTCGAATTAATTCGATTTTTGAAAAATAGTGGGAGTGTATTTTTGATGGTCTGTTTTTGTCGTATCAGATTTGCGATAATGAGTATGTCAAAAGAAAAGAGCTTAAAGATTAGCTTTTATTAGACAAATTTCGTTTTTTTTGTATAATATTTTTAGAAAAGAAAAACTTATATTTTAAAATTTAGAAAGGAGAAACCATGGGTAACTGGTATGTTGTAGATGATTTTGGCAATCAAATCGCTGGACCGTTTTTTGATAAACAGTCAGCAGAATTTTATGCTAATGGCTTTCCAAACTATTCTGTTGTTTATAAAGGGTAAAGTTAGGATAACCGCACTCTTTAGGAGTGTGTTTTTTTTAAAGGAGCGCAAATTGTGATTTCAAGTGATTGCTCGCCTGAGGAATTAATTGGTTTTAATGCTCGGCTGTCATGGGGAAAAACTATTCATATCACAGCTTGATAGCTTTGGTATTGATGGGGTTAAAGATGGAATTCAAAGATTACGAGGTGAAAAATGGAATCAAAAACAACAATTTTAAAGATGATAGAGGGTAATGAGATTATTGTTCCAGACTATCAACGTGCTTATGCTTGGGAAGTGGGGGAAACATCAAAACCGAAACAAGTTGACCAATTTATTACTGACATTGAAGAATATATTTCTAGTCATGCTACGACACCTTACTATTTTGGACATTTTCTTTTTGAGGATAAAGGTGGCAATAGTTTTGCGGTGATTGATGGACAACAAAGGTTGACCACTATCATGATTTGTCTGGCTGCGATGTTCAAGCAAGATGAGGAAAAGTTTAGTGACATTAGGAAAAAGATAATTGGCGAAAAATTTGACTATCATTTTGAAACTGTAAAGTATGATAATAATATTTTTGAGTCATATGTTTTTGAAGATGTTTTAGACTTTGCACCAGAGACTATTTCTCAAAAGCGTATTAAAGAAAGCTATGACAGATTTAAGACGTATTTCAATAGCAAATCGCTAGAAGAGTTAGACAAAATTTTAGATGCTATCAAAAATGCTCGCTGTTCAACTTACATTGTAGACTCTGAAACAGAAGCAGTTCAAATGTTTATTTTTGAAAATAATCGTGGTAAAAGTCCTAGCGATTTAGAAATCCTTAAGGCGAATATGATGTTTGGTGTTCACTTGCAGGATATTCCTGAAAATAGGAAATCCGGAATTAATCAACGTATCAGTGAAAGATTTGAGTCTATTTATTATTCAATTTCTCAAATTGAATCAAACATAGACGAAGATAGCGTTTTAACAGCTACTTTACGAGTTTATAAAAATAATTTAAGAATTGATAGGAAAGCAGTACTTAATCAGGTAGATAATCTTATTAAAGATGATGCCGAAAAATTTGCCATAGAGTTCATAGAAAATCTAGAACAATCATTTAAAAATTTGGTTCGTTTCTTTGTTAAAGATAAAAAAGATATTTGGGAATTTGAAGAACTTATTTCTTTAAAAGACATTGGTTTAGCGCTACCTTTTATTATCAAAGCCTATCAATATGATACTTCTAAAAATGATAAGACTAAGTTGGTAAAATCTCTTAGGGATATATTATTACGAGGACGGTTGACTAAAAGGAGAAATGATTTATCGTCTCGGTTAAACGAACTTTTTAGAAAGTTCATAAAAGATTCTCCAGAATCAGTCATGGAGATAGTCAATGGTATTGAGGGGATGAAACGGGTAAGAGATGAAGAGTGGTGGTGGAATGCATGGAATGATGATAATATCAAAGTTGCTCTTAAGATGCTGAATAATAGACCAATAAGCAAGTATATTTTGTGGCTATATGAAAATCATCTTATTAGTGAAAAGACTAAAGGATATAGAAAACAACGTTATGAAGCTATCATTTCTCCTGATTTAGAGCATATAGCACCTCAAAATCCTAAAGGAGAAGGTGTTGCAAATGGTTATCCCGAATATGATGATGTGTTCAGAAATCAGTATCTAGATTCACTTGGTAACTATCTTTTGCTTTCAGCGAGTGAAAATAGAGCAATCGGAAATATTTCTTTTGAGCAAAAACGAGAAACTTATAAGAACAGTCCACTTAAACATCAACAAGAAGTTTATGAAATGACTGTCTCAACAAATCAATGGACAAAAGAATTGATTGACCAAAGAAACCAAAAAATCATTGATTTTATTATGGAAGAAATCTAAATAACATTTGAAATCAAGCAAGAGGTCGTTATGGTAGCCAAAAAACAAGCTTTACTCAACATCCTAACTCTCCTAAAACGAGAAACCAACTTCAACCATACCCTAACAGTCAAGCAAATCGGCGAAATGTTAGAAAGAACTTACGACCAAAAACTTGACCGCAAGGCGATCAAACGGAATTTGAATGAGCTTGTGGAGATGGGATATGACGTCAACTACACAGAAACGCCGAGGAAAAATGCTGAGCCGATTCAAACCGACTGGTACATCAATCCTGAGTTTGATGATTCGGAACTACGTTTTCTTATCGACAGCGCGACATTTGCTAAAAATATCCCGTCACAGCAAAAAACAGAGATGACGGAAAAGTTGGAGAATTTAACCAGTCGATATTTTAAAAGTAGTCGGAGTAAAATTCTTCAGCTTGATAACTCAAGGCCTAAAACACCTGAATTTTTGCTCAATATTGATTTACTAAATGAAGCGATTGAGCAAAAAAGGATGGTCAGTTTTCATTATCAGGACATTGGACTGGATAAAAAATCACATCCTAGGTTGCGTGATGATGGTGTGACGGTGCGCAACTACGTCTTGTCGCCTTATTTGCTAACCATGGTTAATACCCAGACGTATTTGGTAGGGAAACACGATAGATATGACAATCTGACGACTTACCGAGTTGACCGTATGACCACTGTTAAGATTTTGGAGAACGAGTCAGCAAAATTAGCAGATTTTGACTATAATCTGCCCAAACATTATGCGGAGCATATTTATATGAACTCCGGCGAGAGTATCCATGCGACATTTTTAGTGGACGAATGGATGCTGGCAACGGTAATGGACTGGTTCGGCGGTGGCGTTTCGCTCAATAGAGCTGAGGACGGTAAGGTAGAAGTCAAGGTGCGTGTCAATCGGCAAGCCATGTTCTACTGGGCGATGCAGTTTAGTAAGTTTTGTGAAGTCACCGCCCCTCTGGACTTGCGTGAAGAACTGCGCCAAGCTTTTCGTGATAATTTAGAGAAATATGCTAAGTGATTGTTGGTAACATACTTATAAATTAAAGAATGAGTCTGGGACAAAAGTCTACAGTCATTGAAATAAAAAGCAAGCTAATCCAATCCCCTTTTTTGAGTTGAATATCCGCAGCGCCTTTGTCGGCTACCTTACCATCAATTGATGTAATGAACCCACCTTTTTCTTCAATCTTAAAATTATTTTTGAGAGCATCAGGCAAACTTTGACTGTTGTTGATTGTGATTGTTTTGTCTCATCAATTTTCTTATCATTTTCAAAATCTAGCGTAATGGTTGCTGTCTCTTGAGAAGCGTTGCGCTTTTTTTTTTTTTGTGTTTCGGCGTTATTGTCAGTGCGACAGGCTGCTAAAGCAACAGCAAAGCCAGTTGCGACGAAAATCGTTAGAGTTTTCTTGAAAGTTAAAGTTGTCATTGTTATCAAATCTTCTTATAAGTATGATTGTACTATACTTGATGTGGTTAGCAAAATACAAATTTTTGTAGGTATGTTAGAGGTTACGCCTATACTTGAATTTGGATAACATTAACGCCACAATTTTCGATATTTTTTAAACTATCTTGATTGGCAAAAGTGTCTGTAATCAGGTAGTCAATCTGAGACAAGTCACAGCTTTTAAAATTGGCAATTTCACCTATTTTTCGATAGTCTGCGATGCAAACGACACTGCCTTTTGTTTGCTTGACAATCACTTCATTGATTTTGGCTTCGTGGATGACGGGTGTCGTCAAACCACGGTCAGCAGAAATCCCGTAGCAACCAATGATGGCGATATCGGCTTGGATATTTTCAAAAAAAGCTTGAGTAGCTTGTCCAATCAAGGCTTCTTTAGGGAAACGAACCTCGCCACCTGATAAGAAGACAGAGGATTCGGAGTTGTGATCGAGCGCTGCGACTTTGACATTGTTTGTAATGATGGTAACTTGCTTATTAATCAGATATTTGACGGCATCAAGCGCAGCAGAAGAGGAGTTGATAAAGACGGTATTGCCATTTTTGACAAAAGAGGCGGCTGTTTTAGCCAAAGCTTCCTTAATTTGTTCAATTTCTGGGTTATCGCATTTATCGATTTCGAGGCCAGTTGTCGAGATTTTTGCCTTGCCGTGACTGCGAATGACTTTGCCCATTTGTGCTAGGCTTGATAGGTCTCGTCTAATGGTTGTTTCTGATGTTTTCAAAAGTAAACTTAGTTCTTTAACGGTATGCTCCTTGCCGTTTTTCATTAGTTCAACCAATGATTGTTGTCTGCTTTGGATGTTGATAATAGAATTTTTCAAGGGAAATCTCCTTTTCAATGTGTCTTCGGGAGGACGTTTATGCTCATATGCGCTTTTAAGTACAGTATACTCTTTTTGAAAGCGCTTTAAAAGCTAAAAAACGCAAAAATGTATCTATTTGAGCGTAAAATAAGTAAATGAGCATAAAAAACTGTTTGAAAGCGTTTCCTTATCTGTTATGATAGTCTTGTAAAGGAAATATAGCTTAACTTACTATCAAAAATGAAGGAGTCATGACAAATGGCAAATAAAATTACAGACATCACAAAAGAATCTTGGGTATTGTCAACATTCCCTGAGTGGGGGACTTATCTCAATGAAGAAATCGAAGCAACAGTTGTCAAACCTAACACGGTGTCCATCTGGTGGCTGGGCTGCACGGGTATTTGGCTAAAATCAGAAGGTGGCACGAATATCCTTTGTGATCTCTGGTGTGGGACAGGCAAACGCACACATGGTACAGGCAAAATGGTCAAAGGTCATCAAATGATGCGGATGAGTGGTGCGCTGAAGCAGCAGCCTAACTTGCGGACACAGCCCTTTGTGATTGATCCCTTTGAAGTAAAAAATGTGGACGCTTTAGTCGTGACACATATCCATTCTGACCATTTAGATATTAATACAGCAGCAGCGGTCAATCAAAATTGTCCCAACGCCAAATTTATCGGGCCACAAGAAGTGGTCAATGTCTGGCTAAAATGGGGTGTCCCTGCTGATAAAATAGTGGTTGTTCATCCCGGAGATGAAGTGGCAATTGGCGATGTTAAACTTTTGGCGCTAGAAGCATTTGACAGAACAGTCTTGGTAACAGAACCTGATCCGGAAGTGATTCTAAAAGATAAAATGCCACAGGATATGAACGAGTTGGCAGTAAATTATCTTTTCCAAACAAGTGGTGGTAATGTCTATCATGCAGGTGATTCACATTATTCAAATATGTTTGCTAAACATGGCAATGAGCATAGAATAGATGTTTGTTTAGGCGCATATGGTGAGAATCCTCGTGGCATTACAGATAAAGTGACATCAGTTGACATGTTGCGGATGGCAGAAGCCTTGAATGCGAAAGTCGTCATTCCTGTTCATTACGATATCTGGGCTAACTTCATGGCAGATCCAAAAGAAATCACTGAGATTTGGAAATTTAAAAAAGATCGCCTCAACTATCAATTTAAACCTTTCATCTGGCAAGTTGGTGGTAAATTCACCTTCCCGGATGATAAAGACCGCTTGGAATTTAACTTCGACCGTGGCTTTGATGATGTCTTTGCAGTTGACAACGATACGCCATTCCCATCATTCTTGTAAGAAAGAGCAGGTGATATTATGGAAGGAACAGAGATGCTTGCTTATTTTCACGAGAAGGATTTAGTCAGAATTTCTGATCAACAACCTGCTAATTGGGAGGAAGCGATTCGAATTTCCTGTGACAATCTGATTGAAAAAGAAATCATCAATCAAATGTATGTGGATGAGGTTGTGACAGCCGTTCACAAGTATGGTCCTTATATTGTCATTGTACCAGGCGTTGCAATGCCGCATTCAACAGATAAGAGCGAAGGTGTCTTCGGGACGGCCATTGCTTTTACAAAATTCAAGGAAAAGGTTTATTTTGAAGCAGGTAACGAAGAAAAACAAGCCAAGCTATTCTTCACCTTAGCGGCCAAAAATCCTGATGAACACATGACAAACATTGCGGCTTTATCAGATTTATTGATGACAGACGGTGTGATTGAAGCACTAGAAAATATTGAATCAATAACTGATTTTGAAGCCTTGCTCCAAGCTAATTGGACGTAGGAAAGTCCTAGAGGAGAAAGATCGATATGGAAAATGTATTCAATGCTATTTTGGTCGTGTGGGATTTCTTTGCCAAGAATATTCTGACACAGCCTGCCTATTTCATAGGTGTTATCGTTTTAGTTGGTTACTTACTTTTGAAAAAGCCGTGGTATGAGTGTCTGGCTGGATTTCTTAAGGCAACGGTGGGTTACTTTATCTTATCAGTCGGTTCAGGCGGTTTGGTTAATAACTTTAGGCCAATTCTTGCTGGTTTAAAAGATCGCTTTGATTTGGACGCGACGGTTATTGATCCTTACTTTGGTCAAAATGCAATAGATACAGGAATTATGGCAACATTTGGCCGGACCTTTGGTGATGTCATGGTGTTGCTCCTCATTGCTTTCATCGCTAATATCGCCTTGGTTCGCTTTCAAAAATATACAAAAATGCGGGCAGTTTTCACAACAGGGAATGTTCAGGTCCAACAAGCCGCGACAGCTTTCTGGCTCATCTTGTTTTGTTTTCCGAGTTTGGGACGGATTCAAATTCTTGCCGTCATGGGCTTAATTCTAGGTCTTTATTGGGCGGTTAGCACCAACTTGACGGTTGGCTACACCCAAGAATTGACAGAAGGTGCAGGATTCGCGGTGGCTCACCAACAAGGATTTGGGAACGCTATCGTCTCTGCAATTGCTGAGAAGTTCAAATCTAAGAAATCGAAGAAAATTGAGGATATCGAGTTACCTGGTTTCTTATCTATCTTCAATGAAAATATGGTGGCAACAGCGATTCTGATGCTCTTCTTCTTTGGGATCATCATGACTGTTTTAGGGAAAGGTTACTTCGTTACAAATGGATTCATCCCATCGACACAAAACTTCTTCTTCTATATCATGACAACATCACTACAATTTGCGGTTAATCTGGCAATTTTACAACTTGGTGTTCGGACCTTCGTTTCAGAATTGACAGAAAGTTTTACTGGGATTTCAAATACTTTACTTCCTGGAGCTGTACCGGGTATCGACGTTGCGGCAACATTTGCCTTTGGTTCACCAAATGCTGTCACACTTGGTTTCCTTTTCGGAGCTTTGGGACAATTTTTGATGATTGGTCTTTTGATTTTAGTCAAATCACCAGTTGTCATCATTGCAGGCTTCATCCCGCTTTTCTTCGACAATGCAGCCTTTGCTGTTTATGCTAATAATCGAGGTGGGATTAAGGCAGCTTGTATCCTACCGTTCCTTTCAGGAATTATTCAGGTTGGCGGTTCGGCCTTAATCGCGTCATGGGTTGGTTTGTCTAAATTTGGCGGTTACATTGGGATGTTTGACTGGGCGACGATTTGGCCAGGTTTCACCATCGTGATGAAATTACTAGGTTATGTTGGCATTGCCGTCGTTGTCCTTATCTTAGTCGTGATTCCGCAACTACAATATCGCAGAGATCCAGAAGGTTACTTCTTGGTCGTTGAAGATTATGATGCTTATGCTGAACGCAAAGCATAAAATGGAGGTATCAAAATGAGAGTACTCGTATCATGTGCCAATGGTTCAGGCACCAGTTTAATGATGAAACGCAGCGTTGAAAAAGCTATGAAAACACTAGGGATTAAAATTACCAATATTCATCACTGCTCAATTTCGGAAGGAAAAGGGCAAGCAGGGAATTATGATGTTGTCTTTACCCCCCTGAATTTTGTTGAGATGTTTGACGGCGCTAAAGCAAAAGGCGTAACCGTTGTTGGGGTGAAAAACGTCATGAGCGCCAAGGAAATTCAAGAACGGATTGAAACGGAAACTGATTTAATCAGTCTTAGCTAGGAGAGTAGGATGACAAGACCAAATTTACAGGTCGCCTTGGATCATTCTGATTTACCAAGTGCGATTAAAGATGTTAAAAATGTTGGTGACATCGTAGATATCATCGAAGTCGGTACGATTTTATTACTCCAAGCAGGAGATCAGGCAGTCAAATGTATTCGTGCCATGTATCCAGATAAAAAAATAGTTGCAGATACAAAATGTGCAGATGCTGGTGGGACTGTGGCTGAAAATGTTCAAAAAGCTGGTGCTGATTGGACAACAGTGATTTGTTGTGCGACCATTCCTACCATGAAAGCGGCCGCAGAAAAAATAGAAGAAGTTCAAGTTGAGCTCTATGGCGATTGGACTTATGAACAGGCTCAACTATGGTTAGATGCGGGGATTTCTCAAGCTATCTATCATCAGAGTCGTGATGCACTTTTTGCAGGTGAAACTTGGGGAGAGAAGGATTTGACTAAGGTACAAAAGCTCGTTGACATGGGTTTTCGGGTATCTGTTACGGGGGGCTTAGATGTCGAAACCTTGAAACTATTTAAAGGGATGTCGATTTACACCTTTATCACTGGTCGCGGTATTACGTCGGCTAAAAATCCAGCGCAAGCTGCAACGGACTTCCTAGATGAAATAAAACGTATTTGGGGGAATTAAGATGCTAGGAATTTATGAAAAAGCACTCCCCAAGGCTATCTCTTGGTTTGAGCGATTGACTCTGGCAAAAGAACTGGGTTTTGACTTTGTTGAGATGTCGGTAGATGAGACAGACGAGCGAATTGCACGACTGGATTGGACAAAAGCTGAACGCAAGAGGGTACGTGATGCGATTTTTGAGTTGGATATGCCGATTCTATCCATGTGTCTATCAGCGCATCGCCGTTATCCATTAGGCTCAGCCGATTTGGAAAAACAGGCAATCGCACTTGAAATCATGACAAAAGCAGTTGATTTAGCAAGTGATTTGGGGATTCGCTCAATTCAACTGGCAGGCTATGACGTTTATTATGAGCCTAAAACAACGATGAGTCGCAATGCTTTCATCGAAAATCTTCAGAAATGTGTGACCATTGCTGCCAATAAATCAGTAGTCTTAGCCATTGAAATTATGGACGATCCTTTCATCAATTCCATTTCTAAGTTTTTGGAGATTAAGGCACAAATTCCGTCACCTTACCTACAAGTTTATCCAGACTTGGGCAACTTGTCCGCTTGGCCTGAAAATCTAGTGGGTTATGAATTAGAAAAAGGCATTGATGCGATTAGTCAAGTCCATTTAAAAGATACGCTTGCCGTGACTTCTGATTTTGGCGGAAAATTTAAAAATATTGAGTTTGGTGCAGGCTGCGTTGACTTTGTGGGCTGCTTGAAAACATTGAAACGCTTAAATTATTCAGGCTCTTTTGTCATGGAAATGTGGAGTGAAACGAGCGAGACGCCAGTTGTTGAAATCGAAAAGGCAAAGGCGATTGTGTTACCTTTCTTGAAGGAGGCGGGCTATGCTTAAAAATGTGAAGGCGATTGATCCACAAGTCTTAAGCGACATGAAATATCGCGTTTGGGAAGCTAATCTAACGCTAGAAAAGGCGAAATTAGTCGTTCTGACTTGGGGAAACGCAAGTGAGATTAATCGTGACTTAGGGATTATCGTTATCAAACCTAGCGGCGTTCCCTATGCGACGATGACGGCTGAACAAATGGTTGCGACCGACCTAGAGGGCAGTCTTTTAGAAGAAAATTCACTGAAGCCATCCTCAGATTTGCCGACTCATGTGTATCTTTACAAGCATTTTGCTGATGTTTGTGCCGTCGTCCATACCCATTCTAAATATGCGGTAATGTGGGCACAGTCAGGGCGTGATATTCCACCCTATGGCACAACACACGCTGATACTTTTTATGGGCCAATTCCGTGTACACGTCAATTGACGCAGGAAGAAGTTGAAACGGCTTATGAGCGAGACACTGGCAAGGTGATTGTTGAGCGCTTTGAAAAAGGTCAGATTAATCCGCTTGCCGTACCAGGTGTTTTGACCATTGGTCATGGGCCATTCACTTGGGGCGCAACAGTTGGAAAAGCAGTCGAAAATGCGATTGTCTTAGATGAAGTGGCACATATGGCAATGTTTACAGAGGTACTCAATCCCCAACATGATGAACTGCCAAGTTACATGTTGGACAAGCATTACTTTAGGAAACATGGGGTTAATGCTTATTATGGGCAAGGTTAAGCTGTGTTGTGCAATAGTATCAAAACGAGTGAGAAATTACTCGTTTTTTTTGTGAGTTTCGAATTAATCTGAAAGAGGTTGCCATGACATGATAAGAAGAGAGACATATCTATCTGATTTAGAACGTTTAAAAGACAAACGATTTATCAAAATTTTGACAGGTGTGCGACGGAGCGGAAAAACAACGCTTTTAGCCTTATTTCAAGAACGGCTAATCACCGATCAGGTTAGTCAAACTCAAATTCAATCCTATAATTTTGAAGATTTGGCACTGGCTGATTATCTGGACTATCGAAAGCTCTATGAAAAAATTACGGATAACTTGCAAGCAAATCAGATGAACTATATTTTTTTGGATGAGATCCAGATGGTACCTGAGTTTGAGCGCGTGTTAGATAGCTTATTTATCAAAGAAAATGTTGATTTATACGTGACAGGTTCTAACGCTTACATGCTATCAGGTGAACTTGCAACCCTGCTTTCTGGACGTTATGTCGAGTTGAAAGTTTATCCCTTATCTTTTGTAGAATTTTTCAGCGCTCTGGGCGGCGATAAAGCGACCATGTTTCAGCGCTATCTCGAATTTGGTGGCTTTCCTTATGCAACAGAAATTCCAGATGAGTTGACCTATCGAGATTACATTTCAGGTATCGTCAATACTGTCTTGAACAAGGATGTTTTGCAGAGAAAACAGCGCAGTGATGCAACATTGGTTGAACAATTAGCCAAATATTTGACGGATAGTTCAGGTAATCTAGTGACGATAAAGAAAATAGCAGATACCCTGACATCAATGGGACAAAAGACGACAAGTGATACCGTTTCAACATATTTATCTGGCTTTCAAGAAGCCTATCTCTTTTTTAGAGCAGACCGCTATGATATCGCGGGTAAAAAATATCTGTCGATCAACTCAAAATATTATCCTGTCGATCAGTCTCTGAGAAAAGTTCTTTTGGGCAATAAACGGCCAAACTTTGGTCATCGTTTGGAAGGTGTTGTTTATCTGGAATTATTACGCAGAGGCTATCACGTCTTTATTGGCAATATAGGAGAATTTGAGATTGATTTCGTGGCACAAAAAAATGGTGTCACCGAATATTATCAAGTATCACTTACTGTCGAAGATGATAGGACTTATCAGAGAGAAGTTCGCCCATTTCAAGGCATTCAAGATAATTACCGAAAGATTTTATTAACCATGGACAATGGTTCTTATAATCAGGAAGGGATTGAACAGTTTAACGTGATAGATTGGCTGCTAGAGTTATAGGGATAAAATAATGACAATCAGAAGACGAGCAGTGACGCTCTTTTTTTGATGGTCTATTTTATTGCATAATGTTCGTAGTAATTTACGATGTATCATAAAACATTCATTCATCACCTTCTGGATTATGATGCATCACAATCTATTGACAAAAATGTATGATTTTGTTATTCTACCATAAAGGAGTTGTGAGATGGCATATCTAAAACGTGAATCATATTTACAATTTTTAAGAGACTCAAAAGACAAACCTATTATAAAGGTTATTTCAGGGGTCAGACGTTCAGGTAAGTCAACCTTATTTGAGTTGTTCATAGCTGAACTACGTGAAAATGGTGTAAAAGACGAAAATATCATCCAGATTAATTTTGAGTACTTAGAAAACTATGATTTGCGAGAATTCCAAAAATTACATGACACTATTTTAGAACAGATGAGTCCAACGGGAAAAAATTACATTTTTTTGGATGAAATACAGCATGTTGTGCAGTTTGAATTGGTTGTTGATAGTTTATTTGTTAGAAAAAATGTCGATTTGTATATCACAGGGTCAAATGCTTATTTTTTGAGTGGTGAACTAGCGACAAATTTATCAGGCCGCTATATTGAATTAAAAATGCTACCCTTGTCACTAAAAGAATTCAAAAATTGGCATGATGAGAATCAGATTGACATAACCAAAGAAGCGCTTTATACGAAGTATTTAAAGAGTTCTTTTCCCTATGTTTTATTTACAGATTCGGATGCTGAAAGGCTGAATTATCTACAGGGGGTGTTCAATACCGTTGTTCTGAAAGACATTGTTGAGCGCTTAAAAGTTTCTGATGTGACAACGTTGGAAAGATTGATTCAGAGCATCTTTTCTTCGATTGGTTCAGAAATTTCAGTCAATAAAATAGTCAATACATTGGTCAGCAGTGGTACCAAATTAACAAATCAAACCGCAGCACGTTGGCTAAAAGGTATTTTAGATAGTCTGATTATCTACCAAGCTCGGAACTATGATGTGCATGGTCGTTCATTATTGACAACGGGGCAGAAATTTTATGTGGTAGATATAGGTTTGCGGCAGCTATTGTTACCTGACCATGTTGAAGATCGTGGTCATATCTTAGAAAATGTGGTCTATTTGGAGTTGCTACGGCGTGGGAATACAGTTTTTGTTGGCAAGACGAAAAAATACGAAGTTGATTTTGTTGCCATTCAGCCTAATGGAGATATTTCCTATTATCAAGTCAGCGAGACAACTTTGGATCCGAATACTTTGAACAGAGAACTGCGTTCGCTAGAAGATATTGATGACAATTATCCCAAGTATTTATTAACTCTGGATACAATCCAACCTCAGGCGAATTTTAATGGCATCATTCGAGAGAATGCAATTGATTGGCTATTGGGGATAGAAGGATAAATGAGTGACTATCAGAAAATGAGCAGTGATGCTCTTTTTTGATAAACTATTTTGTTAACATAAGATTTAGGATAATGGAGCTATCAAATAGAAATGTAGAAAATATTTGATATTTTTGTAGAATTGATAACTCCCCCAGAATTTGAAATCTTCAATTTTATATTTTGGATGGCTTTATAGCAACGTTTCTGAATTAAAAAATGTAGAAAAGCATTTTTACAAGCATTTTATGCTGCCCCATCAATTGTATTTGTATTTTATTGAATTCTATGATACATCATAAACTTCGAGAACTTGAGTAAATCATCTGAAACGTTATCGAATAATTTGTGTTATAATGAAATCACTTCAAATATAAGTAAACTACTTTTTGAAGTGATTTGAGTATAAACGTCTTTTGGAAGTTCATCAACTAAAAGATTTTTTGGATGTATTTTGTTCTAATTCGATTTTTAAAGGAGACAATATGACAACATTTGCTGAGCGTTTAAAAGAATTGAGAAAAGAAAAAGGGCTAACTCAAAAAAATTAGCCGAAAGGTTGGGAAGTCAACAAGGCGTTTATATCAATTGGGAGAACGCGAAAAGAGAACCTAAATATGATAAAGTAGTGAAAATTGCAAAAGAGTTGCAGACTACCACAGATTATTTATTAGGTTTAACGGATGAGCAAGAATTACCATGGAAAAAGTCGACATCAGAAGTCTATTATCAAGGGAATAGTTATCCAGTCACGGTACTACTTGAAAACATTGAACAGGAAAATATGATTCTTTTTCTTTCGATGTTGAATGAAGTGAATCAAGAAAAAGTCAAAAATTATATTTATGATTTAACAAACGAAGAAGATGAAAATAGAATAATAAGTTGTATCCATGGCGAAGATGAAACATTGTATGGTGCTGTAATTGATTTTGGAGAAGCATAAGCAAAATTGCTGATTGAGACAAAAAAGATTTAGCGAGTGAGGAGGAGACATAATGGATAATAAAAAGTTAGCTCAGCTAATTTATAGTGTAGCGCAATATGAAGGCTACAAGACATCTGTTTTACAAACGCAAAAGAATTTATCAACTCATAAAGCGGAATGGTTATTTTCAACTGAAAGCGACCGTTACATTTTTGAAGATTTGCTTAAAGCGATTCAATATGCATCAGGTCAAGAAAAAGTGACAGTTGAAGTTGTCAAAGGCATTAACGCTCAAATGAATTCTAAAATGAGCGGTCAACCTGAATCTCCTGGAGAACTTAGGAAAAATGTGCCAATTCATGTTGGCGACACACTTATAAATTAAAGAATAGCTCATTTGATAAGATGGGCTATTTTTGTCGCATAGTATTTCATATAATGAGTTTAATCAAGGAAGTAAATAGTAATTGAAAACCTTATTAGGCAATTATTTTTGTATCGTATGTTTAAAAATACGACAATAGAATTGGGAGAAAGAAGATGTTAGTTGAAGATGATTTGAAATTTTGGGCATGTGTTAAGGCAATCGCCCAAAATAAGTTTCCTCAAGCAATTTGTGATTATTTCATTGCACCTACCAGATTGCTTGGCATTACAGATGATCATGCTAAAATCTATCTTGCAAGTGATTGGCACAGAGAGTTTTGGGAAAAGCAGGCAGAACTCATAAAAACTGCTGGTTTTGAACTATTTGGCGCTGACATGACTTTCTCATTTTATTCCGCAGATACTCTCGAGCCTGAGGTGGAGACTGCAACCCAAATGCCTAATATTTTAGAATCAATAGAAATAACAAATAATCAGTCAAGTTCAGGTTTTTGTAAACTTTCTGAGCTTATCGAACAGAGTTATGACGAGATTGAACGCTTATCTAAGCTGAAAACATCAGTAACGAGAATTTCGACAGGTTATCCATCACTTGATAGTATGACATCAGGACTCCAAAAAGGAGAGTTAATCATTCTCGCCTCTTGTCCAGCTATGGGAAAAACATCTTTAGCCTTAAATATCGCATCAAATGTTGGTAAATTGGGTCACACAGTTGCTATCTTTTCACCAGAAATGGCGAGTAGAAATTTTTGTAATCGAATGATTTCATCAGAGGGATTAATTGAGACTGATGCTTTGGTAACAGGTAAACTAAGTGATGATGATTGGGGGAATTTGCTTATCACACAAGGTGAATTGGCTGATACAAATATCTATATTGTTAATACACCGATGATAACAATTACCGAAATTCAAGAACGCTCACGAAAATTGGCTCAGGAGCAAGGAAGTTTAGGGTTAATTGTGATAGATTCTTTACAGTCAATCTCAGGAACTGGTAAGAAAAGTCGCCAACAAGAGCTATCAGAAGTTTGTCAACAGCTGAAAAATATAGCACAAGAATTGGAAGTGCCGATTCTTGTGCTTAGTCAGGTCAGTAGAGATGTTGAGTATCGTGACGATAAACGTCCCAGAATATCAGATTTATGTGATTCAACCTCTATCGAACCATATGCTGACATGATTATTTTTATCCATCGGGATGCTTATTATCAAATGCCTGTTGTTCCTGATGTTGAAGTAGATAATAAAGCTGAGATTATTTTTGCTAAAAATTGGTCAGGAGAGATAGGAACAGTAGAGTTAATGTGGATCGGTAAATTTGCTAAGTTTATGGGTTTTGATTATGGAACCAAGCCATCTCCCTCTTTTCGGGTTGGAAAGAGAAAGGGTCATAGACGATGACATGCAAATGGACTGAGGAAAAAAGAGATAGAAACGACCACAGCACAATCAACTATAAAATGGCGATTGACCAGTCGACATTTTTAAATTTGCGTGTCATCCAAAATTGGTGTGAACTTGACGATTATCACATCACTATTTTTGATGAACTTCCTTTTAGGAAGAAAATACAAGCATCTGAATATAAAATATCGCTTGATAATTTGATTTACGATTACAACACCCAGCATAATTATGATTACTATGATTATTTTGATTGTGGTGCTGATTTTGAAGCAGAAAAACTACAAACGATTGCGGGGCAATTCATCGGTTATAGCCAAGAAACATCGTATTTGGGCTTGCGGGAAATCGTTTATTATTTTCAAGTCGATGAGCGTACTGTGTATTATGTAACCATTTCAAGTGGAAAGTCTTCTACTTTCTGGAACGAGCTGGTGCAACGATTATCGGAGTTTACATCGGATATTTTACGTTTAGATTTTCAGGCTATCTATTCATTAGTAGTCGGTCAGGGTGGTTTACATTATGTTGTGAGTGATAAAAAATATATCCCTTCACGCTATGCAGAGGACGGTGTAAAATTTGAAGATTTATGGGAATAAAGATGCCAACGGTAAGCTAGTCATCGTGGCGGAGTTATGGCCGAAAGAACGCATTGAGCGAGAGTTATTTGACAAATATAACCCTAAACGAAAAGAACGGCTTGCAAAAGCGCCAACCAAGAAAAATTAAAGTAACAACACATTTTCTGTTATAATAGAAATATCAAGAAATCAAGAAAGAAGCGCAATGAACGATTTATTTGAAAGACTCATGGATCAGCTTGAGATGCCTGCGGAAATTCGTCAGAATCCGGCATTTCGGGGCAATATTGACAAGGTTGAAGTTCATGCCATTAGTAAAGTCTGGCATTTTTATTTGAGGTTTCCAGCGATTTTGCCGATTGACCTCTATCGAGAATTAGCCTATCGCCTAGAGCGGGCTTTTTCAAATATCGCTAAAACGCAAGTGACGATTCTAACAGAGAATGGTCGTTTTGACGAGGGCTTGCTCAATGCCTATCTGCCTCTAGTTTTCGATTTACCCGGCTGTGACACGCCCAGTTTTACAGCGATTTTCAAGAAATATAAATTCATAGCGGCTGATGAATCTGCGATAGCTAAACTTTTAGTGGGCGATTTGTCAAATCTGGAATATGTTGTCAAACATTATTTTCCAGTTATGGCGAAACATTTTCAAGATTTCGGCTTCACGGACTTGCAGATTTTACCAGAGATTGACCATCAGCTGACGGATAAATTAGTCGCTGAGTATGAAAAAAAATCTGAGGAGGCGTTAGCGGATATTCTGGCTAACCAACCAGAAGCACCGTTCCAACCTGATGTGCCAACGCCCGCCTCAAAAGAAGCGGTCGCATCCCCTAATCACCTTGCGCTGGGCAGGGAAATTAAGGCGTCTGATACCGTGTTCCAAATGAAGGATGTCGTGACTGAGGAGGCAAATGTCGTCTTTGAAGGCTACGTTTTTGCGGCGGAGCATAAGGTCTTTAAGAACCGCACGACCGGTAAGGAAAGCCATATGTTGGAAGTCAAGATGACAGACTACAGTAGCTCTTTTATCGTCCAAAAATGGGGACGTAAGCCTGAGGAGCAGGCCATGTTTGATATGGTCAAAAAAGGCATGTGGATCAAGGTCAAGGGCAGTGTTCAAATGGACCAGTACAAGCATGAGCTGGTCATGAGTGCGCATGATATGATCGAAATCAAGGCGAAAAACATTCGTAAGGACCTCATGCCCGAAGGGCAAAAGCGAGTCGAATTCCATGCGCACACTAATATGTCGACCATGGATGCCATTCCAGATGTGTCTGATTTGGTCGCCCAAGCTGCGCGTTGGGGACACAAAGCCATCGCTATCACCGACCATGCAGGCGCGCAAAGTTTCCCACATGCCCACTCTGCCGGTAAGAAAAATGGTATCAAAATTATTTATGGGATTGAAGCTAACCTAGTCGAGGACAGGGTGCCAATCACTTATAATGAAGATGACAGTAACCTTTCAGATTCGACCTACGTCGTTTTTGACGTGGAAACGACCGGACTTTCTGCCGTTTATAACAAACTGATTCAAGTTGCGGCATCTAAAATGCACAAGGGAAATGTCATCGAACAATTCGACGAATTTATTGATCCGGGGCATCCCTTGAGTGAATTTACGACCCAGCTAACAGGGATTACCGATGACATGGTCAGAGGTTCTAAACCGCTAGAGCAAGTCTTAAAAGAATTCCAAGCCTTTTGTCAGGGCAGCATTCTCGTTGCGCATAATGCGACCTTTGACGTTGGCTTCATGAATATGAACTATCAGCGCCATGATTTGCCTGAGATTACACAGCCGGTTATTGATACTTTAGAGTTTGCGCGTAATCTCTATCCTGAAATCAAGCGTCATGGCTTGGGGCCTTTGACGAAACGTTTCCAAGTATCTCTCGAAAGTCATCACTTGGCCAATTTCGATGCGGAAGCAACGGGTCGTTTGCTCTTTATTTTCTTAAATGATGCCAAGGAGAGATTTGGCATTGAGCTGTTGAGCGATTTGAATACAAAAGTTGTAGATGCAGATTCTTATAAGCGGGCGCGAGTGAAACATGCTACGATTTATGCCAAAACTCAAGACGGTTTGAAGAATCTCTTTAAGCTCATCTCTTATTCAAATGTCAACTATTTTGCAGGTGTGCCTAGAATTCCCAAATCAGTCCTTGAAGCCCATCGCGAGGGATTGATCGTTGGGTCAGCTTGTTCAGAAGGCGAAGTTTTTGAGGCGGTTACCAATAAATCCTTTGATGATGCTTTAAAAGTCGCTGACTACTATGATTTCATCGAAATCATGCCACCGGCTATTTATCGTCCTTTGATTGCCAAAGAAACCATCAAAGACGAAGTGGAACTCCAACGGATTTTGCAAGATTTGATGCGGATTGCGGATAAACTGGGCAAGCCAGTCCTAGCAACAGGAAATGTCCACTATCTCGATCCAGAAGATGCCATCTACCGTGAAATCATCGTCCGTTCCCTAGGTGCCGGTGCTATCATCAACCGACCTGTTGGTCGCGGTGAACACGCCATGCCTGCACCATTACCAGAAGTCCATTTCCGAACGACCAATGAAATGCTGGACGATTTTGCCTTCCTCGGAGAAGAAACGGCGCGTCAGATTGTCATTGAAAACACGCAGAAACTGGCGGCGTCCTTTGACGTCTTGACACCGGTCCGTGACGACCTCTATACACCTTACATTCCGGAGTCTGAGGAAAAAATGGCTAAGTTGACCTACGAAAAAGCGCACGCCATTTACGGTAATCCTTTACCCGATATCGTCGATTTGCGGATTGAAAAAGAGCTGAACTCAATTATCGGTAACGGTTTCTCTGTTATCTACCTCATTTCTCAGATTCTCGTTGAGCGCTCTAACAAACGGGGCTACCTCGTTGGCTCACGTGGGTCTGTTGGCTCCTCATTTGTTGCGACCATGACTGGTATTACCGAGGTTAATCCACTGCCACCCCATTATGTCTGCCCAGAGTGCCAGTACTCGGAGTTCTTTACCGAGGGGCAATACGGCTCAGGCTTTGATATGTCGGAGAAAAGCTGTCCAGAATGTGGCCATAGGCTCACAAAAGACGGTCATGATATTCCATTTGAAACTTTCCTAGGTTTCAAGGGGGATAAAGTGCCCGATATCGATTTGAACTTCTCTGGTGCTGACCAACCGAGCGCCCATTTGGACGTCCGAGACATATTCGGTGAAGACTATGCCTTTCGTGCCGGAACCATTGGTACGGTTGCTGAGAAAACGGCCTTTGGTTTTGTCAAAGGTTATGAGCGTGACTACGAAAAATTCTACCGTGGCGCTGAAATTGAACGCCTTGCGGCAGGCAGTACAGGTGTTAAACGGACGACGGGTCAGCATCCGGGCGGGATTATCGTTATTCCGGGGTATATGGATGTTTATGATTTCAGTCCCGTGGCCTATCCAGCTGAGGACATCAATGCCGAGTGGAAAACGACCCACTTTGATTTCCATGCTATCCATGACAATATCCTCAAACTCGATATTCTGGGGCATGATGACCCGACCATGATTCGTAAGTTACAGGATTTATCCGGTATGGATGCCTCCACCATTCCCATGGATGATCCAGATGTCATGAAAATATTTGCCGGCACAGAAGTTCTGGGTGTCACGCCTGAGCAGATTTTTTCTAAGACGGGTACTTTGGGTGTGCCTGAAATGGGGACTAACTTCGTTCGTGGCATGTTGGAAGAAACAAAGCCTAGTACTTTCGCAGAATTACTCCAAATTTCCGGTCTCTCCCATGGGACGGACGTTTGGTTGGGCAATGCGCAAGAGTTAATTAAGCAAAAAATCGCCAATCTGGCAAACGTTATTGGCTGTCGGGATGATATCATGGTTTATCTGATTCATGCCGGGCTCAACGAGTCCATGGCCTTTACGATTATGGAGCGTGTGCGTAAGGGACTGTGGAATAAAATTGACGACGAGGAGCGTGAGACTTATATCGCTGCCATGCGTGACAATAATGTGCCTGAGTGGTACATTGATTCATGTAGTAAAATCAAGTATATGTTCCCCAAAGCCCATGCGGCTGCCTATATCATGATGGCCTTGCGTGTCGCCTATTTCAAGGTCCATATGCCGCTTTACTATTATTGTGCTTGGTTTTCGATTCGTGCCAATGCCTTTGAACTCAAGGTCATGGGCGATGGTTTAGATGCCGTCAAGGCTAAAATGCAAGAAATAAAGGCTAAGGGATTTGAGGCGAGCAATGTCGAAAATGCCTTATTTGGGACACTAGAACTCTGTAATGAAATGTTAGAGCGTGGCTTTAAATTTGGCAAACTAGACCTTTATCGTAGTGAGGCCAATGATTTTATTATCGAAGATGACACTTTGATTCCCCCGTTTTCTGCTATGGATGGCCTTGGTGGTAATGTCGCTAAGCAAATCGTAGAGGCGAGAAAAGAAGGAGAATTCCTCAGCAAAACGGAACTCAGAAAACGTGCGGGTGTTTCTCAAACATTAGTCGAAAAGATGGATGAAATGGATATTCTCGGCAATATGCCGGAGGATAATCAGTTGAGTTTGTTTGAGGATTTGTTTTAGAAAGACACTAGAACAAAAGTCTCAAAATAGAAGAATTGTATGAAATACGTTTTAACAAATGTTGATTTTATATGGTTTTTCTATTTTATAATTAACCAAAATATACTAGTTTTATAGTTGTTTCAGTCTCATTAAAGTAATATTTTTAATATTGGCATGAGTGTTATTTTAGTTTATTATAAAACAGTAGAGGTGTTCTTTATTATTAAAAAAATTAAGGGGAAGACTTATGAAAAAAATCTTGTCGTTTTTCTGTTTTTTGTAGGGACACTATTTCTGTTTGTGTCACCAACAGAAGCAGCAATGACACCATCTGTTTTTTATAGAACGCATACTCAAACTGTTGGTTGGCAAGGCTTGTTTCAAACGATGCTCAATCAGGTACGACTGGTCAAGCACGACGATTAGAAGCGATTCAGATAAAATTAACTGGAGAGCTCGCAAATCAGTATGGTGTTCAATATCGGCGCATGTTCAAAGTATTGGTTGGCAAGCTTGGGTTAAAAATGGCGCTACCTCTGGTACAGAAGGATAATCTAAGAGATTTGAGGCACTTGAGATTAAATTAGTTAAAAAAGTTGCTATAACAGTTACTTCAACCACTTATGCTAATAAATTTATGCGATTGACCAAGATAGCAGAACTGATATCTTGGTAGATGATGTTATAGCGAGAACTTCTCCTGTATCAGCAAAAACTTTCCATGGTGTTATTGTTGAGTCTGACAAAGAAGTTATCACTTCAGATGGTAATATTTATGTGCAGATTGTATATAAAGTGCAAAATACAAAGTTTGCCCCCAATATTCGTGCTGCTGCTAATCATTGGAATCAACTTTTTGGAAGAACAATATTTATTGAAGCAAGTACTTCTACTAAAGTGGAAGATATTAATTTGATATTTAATAATGTTTCAAGTGGTAGTTTCTTGGCACGAGTATTCTCTATGGGTAGAATAGAACTGAATACTTATTATTTGGGCAAGCATACACTGGAATAAAAGTTACTAATGTTGTTGAGCATGAATTAGGTCATATTATGGGGTTGAGTCATACTGGAGAATTTTCTACATCTCCCATATCAGATCCTGTTACTCAAGTAAACTCGTGGACGTGGTCTAATTATAGAGATACGATGTGGTCGTCTAATGTTCAAGGGGATATGATATCGCAGAGTGAGGATACTTCTAGCGATGTTAATGCAGTAAAATTAGTTATAGCATCTAAAAAGTATGGTTTAACATCACCATTGATACAGAATAATATGCCGTATCCTGAAGTTTGGATAGAGGATAATGCTCAATTAGAAATAGATTCAGAAGGTAAAGATGGTATGTGTCCAGTAGAGATGACAGCGGCTCCGAATGGTGCCGTTGCGAAAACTTCTTATAGTAAGGTATCCAAAATGCCATTTATAGCACTCGTAGTTATTTTTATAACTAGCGTAGTGATGGGAGTTACGCTCATTGTTAACAGAAAGAGTCAAAATTAATTTTGAGATTTCATAAAAAATCAAAAAATTCGTGAGCAATCATGGATTTTTTTCGTATATAAAAGTAGGAGGTTGATGAGATGATACAGGAAATAGCGCAGACGATGCTTTCAAAGGCGGTTGATTTTGGGGCAAGTGATGTTTACATATTGCCAGTTAAAAAAGGTTTTTCAGTTGTTTTTCGGAAGTCAACGCAACGTGACAATTATCAGTTACTCTCAGATACTGAGGGTCAAAGTCTCATCTCCCATTTCAAGTTTACAGCTGGGATGAATGTTGGTGAGAAACGTCGCCCACAACTGGGGTCTTGCCTGTATCCGTTTTCGGGTAGAAAGTTTCGGTTACGACTATCTTCAGCAGGAGATTTTGAGAGTCGCGAAAGTCTGGTGATTCGATTGTTACATGATAGGGAGAGACCGCTCGCCTTTTGGTTTGAGACTGACTTACCACAAGTTGAAAATTTAGTGGCAAGGCGTGGTCTTTATCTATTTGCAGGACCAGTTGGCTCAGGCAAAACGACACTGATGCATCATATTGCCAAACAGAAATTTTCAGGTCAACAGGTCATTACGATAGAAGATCCAGTTGAGATTGTCTCGCCGGACTTGCTCCAATTCCAACTAAATGAAGCGATTGGCAATACCTATGATAGTTTGATTAAACTGTCCTTGCGTCATATGCCCGATCTTGTGATTGTCGGTGAAATTCGAGATCAAGAAACTGCGCGAGCTGTTATGAGAGCGAGTTTGACGGGCTATACCGTCTTTTCAACGATTCATGCTAAGTCAATCGCAGGAGTATATGCGCGGCTATTAGAGCTCGGGGTAACAAAAGAAGAAATCAAAAATTCGCTGTCAGGCGTTATCTATCAACGGTTGATTGCAGGAAAGGGGGTATTGGACAGTGCCGATAAAGCATTTGAAATCCACGCCAACGACAAGTGGCATGACAAGATTAAAAAAATGGTTACAGCTGGACATCTCACGCCTGATCAGGCGGCAACCGAAGAGATTAACGATTAAACAACAAGTCAAGCTGATGCAACTCATGAATAATCTCTTTTCGAGTGGCTTTCATTTAGCAGAAATTGTTAATTTTTTAAGTCGGTCGAAATTGGTCGAGGCAAAATTTGTGACGACTATGCGAGAAGGCTTAGCAAATGGTCAAACTCTCTCGCAAATCCTAAATGAGCTACGCTTTTCAAACTCGGTCGTCACGCAAGTCGCCTTGGCAGATTATCACGGCAATACACAGCAAACGCTACACTTGATAACAGAAAATCTAACGAAGGTGCAAAAAGTCAGGCAAAAATTGGTGACTGTAGCAACTTATCCTGTTATTTTACTCGTCTTTCTGATAGGCATCGTGCTAGGCTTAAAAACTTATCTGCTACCGCAGGTTGAAACCAATAACTTTGCGGGGATAGTGATTACGATACTTCCTTGGCTTTTCCTCGGACTGGGCCTCCTGTTATCAGTTCTTGTATTAGGGGTGATTCGGTATTTTAAAATAACTTCACCATTAACCAATGTGCAAAGATTGGGGCATTTCCCTTTGATTCAAACTTATTTGAAACTTTATCTGACGGCTTTTTATGCCCGAGAATGGGGGAATCTGATTAAGCAAGGGTTGGAAATGCGGCAGATATTAGAGATGATGACCACGCAAAAGAATCAACTTTTTCGAGAAATCGGGCAAGACTTGTTAGATGCCATGCAGCTTGGACAAGAATTTCATGGCAAAATTCATCACTACAGTTTTTTCACACCAGAATTAGCTTTGATTATTGAGTACGGCGAAATGAAAGCCAAACTAGGCGATGAACTGCTCGTCTATGCAGATGAATCGTGGACCAAATTTTTTGAAAAGATTGAAAAAGGTATGACTATTATCCAACCACTAGTTTTTTTATTTGTAGCTCTGATGATTGTCTTGATTTACGCCGCCATGTTGTTACCGATTTATGCTCAGATGGATCTGGGGATGTAGACTGTATAGGAATGCCCCGCTTGGACGAAGCGCAAGGGTAGATCAAGTTTTAAGAAGTCATGAAATGGCATCGCAGAAAGGAAAAAATATGAAAAATAGCGCAACCCTCAGAAAAATTAAGAAGAAACAGGTCGCTGGTTTCACTTTGATTGAAATGTTAGTCGTTTTATTAATCATTAGTGTTCTGATTTTACTCTTTGTTCCCAATCTTTCCAAGCAAAAAGAAACGGTCAAGAATACCGGTAATGGCGCAGTTGTGAAGGTGGTCAATTCGCAAGCCGAGCTTTATAAATTGGAACATACAGATGAGGTCACATTAAGCAAGTTAGTCAGCAATGGCAACATTACGCAAAAGCAGGCGGATACTTACAATGAGTACTATACGAAAAATACGACTGAAACACGTGAACTTTCCAATTAGAGCTTTCACTTTATTGGAAAGTTTGCTCACTTTATCGCTCACTTGTTTTCTGATTTTGATGTTTTCGGCAACTTTTCAGAAAACTGTCCATATTATTCGGGGGGAGTTGTTTGTTTTGCAATTTGAGATGATTTTGAAAAATCAACAAGCACAGGCTGTCACAAATGCAGCGCCTAGAAATCTGTCGGCGTTCAATGGTACAGTCAAAGTTAACGGTGCCAATCAACCTGTTCCGAAAGAAACGCAATTCTCAGATTTTGACATCACCTTTAAGGAGAACGGTAATCTTCAATCAATCAAGGAGGCGAAAATCGTGATTTCACTGCCCTATGAAGGAGACAGAGAAATCACCTATCAGCTCCAGCTAGGAAGTGGTCAATATAAAAAAACAACAAGTTAAGGCTTATATTTTACTGGAAAGCATCATGGCGATGGCTTTGTTGGTGGTCTTGTCAAGCCTTGTATTAGCAGAAGTTTCGGCAAGTCGTGCGCAGGTAGCGAGACAAAATCAAGATATTGAAGTCTTAAATGTGGGGTTAATGGCATTTGATAGCAAACAAAGTCATCTGCGAGAAAATGGTGTTAGCGTGACTGTGATAAAAACAGATAAACAAGTGGTGTTAGAAAGTTCAGGACAGGAGGTATTGCGCCTTGAAATTTTACAAGAAACCCCTTAGAGCCTTTACTTTATTGGAGTGTTTGGTGGCACTTTTGTCGATGAGTTTGTCAATGCTTGTGATTCAAGGCATGACAGAGTTAATTGCGCAGGAATTTAAGGCCATCCGTCAATCAGATGATAAAAATTGGCAAAATTTTTCAAATCTGCTGAGGCGTGAACTAGAGCGCGCAGAATTCTATAAAGTATCCGATAATTTTCTCTATGTCAACACACCCAAGGGTGAATTAAGGTTTGGTGTAAGGGGAGGAGCGGATGATTTTCGTAAAACCAATGCGCAAGGACAAGGGTATCAACCAATGATTTATGAGGTATCTTCTGCCGATATTTCAAATGTTGGTAATCTTGTAACTATTCATATGAAGTTTAGCAAAGGAGGTGAGCGAACATTTATCTATGCATTTTCAAACGTCAAGTAAAAGGTGGCATCATGCTCTATGCGTTGGTCATGGCAGTCATTTTCGGGATGATTTTAAGTTTTTATCTGAGTGCTGTTGTTGATAATCAGAAGAATCTGATGAGCCAGAAAGCTTTTTTGAGCGCACAGCTCATGGCGAAGATGACACAGGAGCGGGTTAGCAACCAAAAATCAGGTCAGATTCGATTTAATACTGGGCTTTCTGAGTATCAACAAATGGGCGGTGTACTTAAAGTAACTGTTCGCTTAGAAAATACAAGAATTTATCATTTTGAATTACCGCATGTGGTAAAATAGAAACATGAAAAGCAATAGAACACCTTCTAAAACGGCACAAAACGACACTTTTCAAAGTGGCAATAAATTGAAAGAAATATGTCAAGAATGCTATAGCGATCATAAACGGATAACGCCGTTATTAAATCCGTTAGATTGTTTACACAACCATGTCCAATATATTTGTGGCACTTGTGGCCGCTGTATTTGTATCAATCCTGACGAAAAGCGAGGAAGTCAAAGGTGGTATTTTCCTTTTAAGTCTTTGGATATTGCCAAACTTTATTTGAGAACTGCAGATTATACTGTTAAAAAAAGCTGTGGCATCTATGAGCTTCAAAGTGCGACAGGTAGGATATCCTATAAAATTTTCGTAGATATTGAGGCGTTGTTACTTTATTTGAAGCGAAATACAAATAAACGATGCCCAACGCAGACTCCTTTATTTGTAAAGGAAGATTATCGAGAATATTCAGATACAGAAGTTAAAAAATTGACATCTAAAGAAATTGAAGTCTATCTATCCGAACGATGATACGAAAGACTGCTTCTGAGATACGCTATTGCTTACTGTGAGGAATAACTCTTTTATTTGGTATAATGGGTGGTTCAAAATAATAAAGTTTGTTTTCAGTGAATTTGTGAAGCAATTTTGGATGCTGAACATGGCATGGTATAATAGATATATGGAAATTACAGAAAAAGCACCGGCTAAAATTAACCTAGGCTTGGATGTCATCGGCAAGCGCAATGATGGCTATCATGAGCTGGATATGATTATGACAAGTGTTGATTTGGCGGATCGTATTACTGTACGAGAACTTGAGAATGAACAGGTGATTCGCTTACGGTCTAACTCTAGCTTTGTTCCGCTTAACAAAAAAAATCACGCCTATAAAGCGGCCATGGTGCTGAAAAAGACATTTGACATCAAAAAAGGTGTCGAAATTTATATTGACAAAAAAACGCCAGTTGCAGCTGGTCTAGCAGGTGGTTCATCAGATGCTGCAGCGACTTTACGCGCACTCAATCAACTTTGGCAGCTTAATCTAACAACGTCAGAATTGGCGAAATTAGGAGAACAAATCGGCTCAGATGTTCCTTATTGTGTTTACGGTAAGACGGCGCGTGTGACTGGTCGGGGGGAGCACATCCGACCGATTGAAAATCCGAAAAAATTTTGGGTGATTCTTGTGAAACCGTCATTTGGCGTTTCAACACCTGAAATTTTTCGTCGTGTCAAGGTGGATAAAATTCAGCATCCAGATATTGATGCTTTAGAAAAGGCAGTCGTTAATTCTGATTTTGATGGTCTACTTCAAAATATTGGCAATGCATTAGAAGCTGTCACATTAGCCAAACATCCCTTGATTTCAAAGATTAAGGAGCGGTTATTGGCGAGCGGTGCGGATGGTGTGCTAATGAGTGGGAGTGGGCCAACTGTTTTTGCACTGTGTCAACAAGAGAAAAAAGCCCAACGTATTTGTAACAGTATCAAGGGGTTTTGTGATGAAGTCTACCTAGTGAGAATGCTTTAGAAGAGGATGTCCTCGTTGGTAAAGCTGCCGAGAAGTTGCAGCAACTGCACGCTAAAATTTATCAAGATTTTTTAAGGAAACAGATATCGACTGAGTCTGTTTTTTTGATTGACATTTTTATCTGGGATGATATACTTAACTGGTAAAGGAAATCACAAGATATGAAAAAGAAAACACAACAGGTCGGCCAACAAATCGATAGGTTATTGACCAAGATCATGCAACTGGCTGAAAATAAACAAGAAGTTTTGCTAGGAAAGTGTGAGTCCGATGCGGGCTTGACCAACACACAAGAGCATATTTTGATGTTGCTTCTGCATGAAAAATTGACGAACGCTAAACTCGCTGAGAAACTCAATATTTCACCAGCTGCCGTGACTAAGGCGCTGAAAAAATTGCAGCAACTGAATCTGACGCATTCGGAAAAATCAGCTTCTGATGATCGGATTGTGCTTTGGCGTCTGTCCAAAACAGGTCAGCCGATTGCAGAAGAACATGTCCATCATCATCAAGCCACGCTTGCAACCTACGACCATATTGCTGACGCATTTTCTGAAAATGAACAGCAAACTATCGCAAGATTTCTGGAAAAATTGGAAAAGGAGTTTTAATGAACTACATCACAGTGAAAAAATTGAGCTTCGTCTACGATGCTGAACCAGTTCTGGAAAATGTTGCCTTTCGAATTAATGCCGGCGAGTTTGTTACTTTGACAGGTGAAAACGGAGCAGCCAAGTCCACGCTCGTCAAAGCCACCCTAGGCATCATCAAACCTAAGACGGGTGCGGTTACCATAGCCAAGCAAAATATTAAGGGCAAAAAATTGAGAATTTCTTATCTTCCGCAACAGATTGCCAGTTTTAATGCCGACTTTCCAAGCACGGTCAAGGAATTTGTGACCAGTGGTCGTTTTCCGCGAAATGGTTGGTTTAAGCGCATTACCCAGCATGATTTGGAGCATGTTGAGAAATCATTACGCTCGGTTGGTATGTGGGAACAGCGTGATCAGCGGATGGGTGCCTTGTCAGGGGGACAAAAGCAACGGGTGGCCATTGCCAGAATGTTTGCCAGTGACCCTGATTTATTCATTTTGGATGAACCAACGACAGGAATGGATGATGTCAGTCGTTCAGAATTTTATCGTTTGATGAGCCATGCTGCCCACAAACACGGTAAAGCAGTTTTGATGATTACACACGATGCCGAAGATGTCAAAGCTTTTTCTGATCGCAATATTCATCTGGCGCGTAAGCAAAATACGCATTGGCGCTGTTTTAGTGTTCATGACAATACTGCTGAACAAGGCAACGAAGCCTTGAAAAATCAGGAGGTAAGTGGTGTTTAGTCTCTTCCAATATGAATTTATGCAACGTGCCTTCTTTGCCATTGTTGCCATGTCCTTATTTGCCCCCCTTTTAGGTGTTTTTCTCGTCCTGCGCCGCCAAAGTTTGATGAGTGATACGCTCAGCCATGTATCGTTAGCAGGTGTTGCTTTTGGTTTATTTATCGGGATATCGCCTAATCTCTCAACCATTGTTGTTGTGATTTTAGCAGCCATCCTTCTCGAATATTTGCGAACACTCTATCGCAATTTTCTGGAAGTTGCCACAGCTATTCTGATGAGCCTTGGTTTATCACTCGCTTTGATTTTTGCTAATACCGGTCATGGGAAAGGCATCAACCTTGATCAATATCTTTTTGGCTCGATTGTGACCGTTTCCCAAACTCAAGTTATCCTGCTTGCGATTTTGGCGGTTGTTGTCCTCGTCGTTTTTGCGCTCTTCATGCGCCCCATGTACGTGATGACTTTTGATGAGGATACAGCTTTTGTTGATGGCCTACCTGTTCGGCTCATGTCAACTATGTTTAATGTCGTCACAGGGATTGCCATTGCCCTGATGATTCCAGTTGCAGGTGCCCTCCTAGTTTCAGCCATTATGGTTATGCCAGCATCTATCGCTATGCGAATCGGCTTGACCTTTAAGCGTGTCCTAGCACTTGCTGTCATCATCGGCTTTATCGGTATGTTAGCAGGCTTAGTCATTTCCTATGAAAGTGGTGCACCAGCCAGTGCGACCATCACCCTTGTTTTTGTTGGCGTCTTTGTCCTGACCCTCATCATGGGTCAGGTCAAGAAACTCAGGACTTAAATTAAAGTTGTGACAGTTGGCAATTGAAAATGAAGTCTGCATTTCGGGGGAGGAGTAATTCTCCGGTGCGAATTTTTCAAGGAAGAGGCTCCTTTTAATGTTGAAATTCCAGATTTTTTAAATATTTTTGGAGAGTTTTAGAAAATGACTTATTTGAAACCGTTAAACAACATGGTAAGCCTATTATTGGTGAATCTGAAAACAGAGGTCATGAGTTGTCAAACATGATTGCTAATATTGGCTCTTAGCTAAGAAATTTTTATAATACATTTTTTTGATAAAGCGCTTGCATTATTTTTTGAACTGTGTTATACTTAGTTTAAAGTAAATAATAAATAAAATTGTGTAACTATTAGATTAGGCATAACCAGTTCATTCTTATATGATGGTTATGTCTATTTTTGTTTATATTTGTATACAGATGGGAGGTTTGTGTAAATTGAAAGTTGTTCAATCATTGAATCAGAATGCCTTGTTGATCAAAGACGATAAGAATAATGAATTGATTGCTCTGGGAAAAGGAATCGGATTTGGAAAAAAGAAAGGAGATACTATAGATAAATCGAATATTTCTTCATTCTATAGATTTCAGTCAACTGCTCAGGAACAAAAAATAATAGATGAGCTGAAAGAAATTGACGAAAATGTCTTGACAATGGCAGAAGATGTTGCGGTGAAATTTAACAAGGAGCTGAATGGAGCTCTAGCGGAATCTTTTGTTTTTACTTTGGCAAGCCACATACAATTTTCAATAGAAAGAAATGAGAAGTTCCAGATAAGTGACGAAGCTTTCCTTTATGAGTTCAAGTATCTCTATCCCAAAGAGTATGCTTTGGGAAAAGCTGCCGTGCAGTATCTTAATGAGAGGTACAAGTTGAATTTTCCGGAAAGTGAGGTTACATTCTTTACGCTTCACTTTGTCAATGCGCTAACTGATACAGGTGATTTGACAGAGATTATCAGACTGAATAAACTTATGGAGGAGATTTTAGATCTTGTCAGTGAAGAAAGTCAGTTTGAAATTGACAAGGATTCTGTGAATTATTCTCGTTTCATCTTGCATTTAAGGTATTTTCTAATGCGCCAATTATCAAGCAATGAGCAAAGAGTAGATAGTAATTTAAAAATTTTATCTCTTTATCAGGATACAGCAAAATCTTGTCCAAGAGAAATGAAGGCAGTTGAAAAGATAAAAAGATTTTTAAAAGAATACTATGGCATCACATTTAATAGCTCAGAAGAACTTTATCTTCTGTTACATGTCGTCAGGTTACTTGGGGAGGAAAACTAGTGAGTATGATTAAAGAGATGCTACATGATGATTTAATTAATGATGTAGAAAAGTCGGTTTCCAATGAAGCGTTCTTCAAAAATGCTTCTCAGCGGCTTTTGGAGCTAAACTATGTTTACGATACCTTTGAAGCAGCAATTATTGAACGAGAAGCGGCTTATCCGACAGGTTTGGAACTTGAAAAAATTTCAATAGCTATTCCGCATACAGATTCTATTCATATTAAGTCACCGTTTATTTTCATCAACAAAATTGCGCATGAAGGAATAGAATTTATCCAAATGGGAACAGATGATGTACCTGTAAAACCGGAGTACATCATGGTTTTAGGCATTACAGAACCCAAAAAGCAAGTGGGGTTACTCGCAGAATTGATAGAGTTATTTAGTGATGATGCTTTCTTACAAACACTTAGAGATGCTAAAAGTGTGATGGCAATCAAAAATGCTTTTTTAAGCGGAAAGGAGTAAAAGGTCGAATAAATTCAATTAGTTCATTTTAATTGAAGAAAGTCATTAGCAATAGAAAGAAGGACAAAATGAAAAATATCTTATTAGCATGCGGTTCAGGAATCGCAACATCCACTGCCGTACATCAAAAAGTTAATCAAGCTTTAGATGAAAATGGTTTTGCAGGCAAGTACAAAATTAACCAGATAAAGGTAATGGAAGCAGTCAGTATGCAGGATAGTTACGATTTTCTTATCGCTACGACTCAGCCACCTCAAGGGTTAAAGATTCCTTTCGTTTCAGGCGTAAGTTTCTTGACAGGGGTTGGAAAAGAGAAAGCCATTCAACAAATTTTGGATTTAATGAATCAATAATTGAAAAGGAGTAAGTTAAGATGGATACAGTGATTAGTTTCTTCCAGTTTATTCAAGGATTAGGCGTTTCTGTGGTAATGCCGATTGTGATTACGATCCTTGGACTTTGTTTTCGCACAGGAGTCGGAAAATCAATCCGTGCCGGTTTAATGGTAGGTGTTGGTTTCATCGGACTTAACCTAGTAATTAACTCCCTCTTGGGAACAAGTTTAGCTCCGGCAGTTCAATCTATGGTAGCCCGATTCGGCTTGCATTTGTCAGTTATTGATGTCGGATGGCCAGCAGCAGCGGCTATTGCAATGGGGTCAACGGTTGGCTTGATTATTATCCCTCTAGGTTTAGTTGTTAATATTGTCATGATTTTGACAAACACAACACAGACGGTTGATGTTGATATCTGGGATTACTGGCATTTTGCCTTCACAGGGGCTCTCAGTGCCATTCTGACAAATTCAATGGCAATTGGTATTATTGTTGCAGTCATCAACATGGTGATTGTTATGGTACTTGGCGATGTGACAGCACCAATGGTTGAAGAGTCACTTGATTTACCGGGTGTTTCTTTACCTCACGGCTTTACAACGGCTTACGTACCAATTGCTTTAGTCGTCAATAAAATGATTGATGTGATTCCTGGTATCAATAAAATTAACATCAACATGGAGACTGCTCAGAGACGTTTCGGAGTCTTCGGAGAGCCTATTTTACTCGGTACATTTATGGGGTTAATCATTGGTATTTTGGCAGGTTATGATGTGACAAAGGTATTGACACTGGCTGTTTCTCTTGGTGCAGTTCTGGTGTTAATTCCTAAAATGGCTGCTCTGTTGATGGAAGGTTTGATTCCTATCTCTGATGCTGCTTCTGATTTTATTCAAATGCACTTCAAGAGTCGTGGGAAAATCTATATTGGCCTTGATTCAGCCGTTGGTGTCGGACATCCAGTGACACTGTCTATTGCCTTTATCCTTGTTCCAATTGCAATTTTCTTAGCTGTCATTCTGCCCGGTAATCATGTACTGCCATTTGCAGATTTAGCGGTTATTCCGTGGATGTTTGTCTTGATTACACCAGTCGTAAAACAAAACGGTTTCAGAGGCATCATCGTAGGGATTATTGTTTTAACAATTGGTCTTTATATCGCAACAGACTTAGCACCCTATATCACACAAGCCGCTAAAGATGTGAACTTCAAGATGCCAGAAGGTGCAAGTCAAATTTCTTCTATTTGTGATGGTGCAAATCCCTTGACTTGGGTTCTTTTCTCACTAAATAAATTAGGTTGGATTGGAACAGGTATTGGTGGTGTGATTGCGTTCGCAATGGCAATTTGGAATCGTATGCGTATTAAAAAAGAAGCACAACTGATGCATGAAGCCGAGTTAGATGCTTAAAGTATTTTTAGGTTAAAAATGGGAAGAGGTCGGATATGAAAAGTTTTGAATATGATAAGAAACTCTATCTATTTGATGTTTTAATAACGGGAGTTGTTTCCTTTTTGGCAATGCTTGTGTTGCTTATTCTAGCATTGTTGAATATCCTACCTATTATTACGGGTCTTTTTGCGATAGTTGCTGCGTATAGTTTTTGGAACACCTTCATTGCAAAAGTTCATCCTAAAATCGTGACAATTGAAGGGAAAAATTTTAGCTTTACATCCGTTAACAGAACAGATCATTATAACATGGATGAGCTAACCTTATTTAAGATAAGAGAATTTCCTTCAGCGGCAAAAATCTATTTGCGTATTAATGGTGGTGGGCTTGTAAAGGGACGTTATTGGATTAATGCTGGGAAATACGAAGATGGCAAAGAACTCTTTATGTCTTTACTGAATTTAGAATATGAGAAGCATCCGGATAGTCTAAAGGCTATTGCAAGAAGAAAGAATACTTTTTATAACGAAAAGGTTAAGGGGAAAAAAGCAATAGAAATGGAGAATTTGTAAATGTATCAAAAAGAAAAGCAGGAAGTACTTGATACGGCTTTAAAATTAGATAAATATCAGCTGATTGCACTTTCTGGTGGAAATGTCAGTATGAGACTGCCAGACGGTAATATTTTGGTTACACCGTCTGGGATGATTTATGATGAAATGGTTGCAGATGATATTCTCTTGGTAGATCCAAAAGGAAATGTTCTCGAAGGGACACGAAGGAAGAGTGTCGACACAGAAGCGATTTGTTATGTTTTTGAAAAAATGCCGAAAGTCAATGCAGTCATTCATACACATCAACCATATGCTACAGGATTGGGGTTGGTTTATGATCAAATTGATTGTGACTTGTCAACGATTGCAAATGCCAATAAAGGTCATATCACGGTAGCCCCTTATTCTACCGCAGCAAATATAGATATGGGAATTAAAGTAGTTGATTATATCGGTGAGTCAACAGCGGTAGTGTTGAAAAATCACGGCGTAGTTGGCATCGGCGCAAATTTGCACGATGCCCTTTATTCAGTGGTTTATCTGGAAGAAGGAGCAAAAACATTATTTGTAGCTCGTGCCGTTGGAGGAGAAATTGCAAAAATGACGCCAGAACAGGTGCAAGAAGCAGTCGGCGTTTTCGAACATTATGGACAGGATAAAGTTTAATGAATAAAATGAAAAAAGTAGTTAAAGCACCATTTTTCATGTTCAACCCGAAATCCTATCTTTACGGGGAAGAATTATTAAAAATGGCTGTAAAAGCAGATGAGTTGGCTGAAAAATATCCAGAAATAACAGTCTTTGTGACCTGTCCATTTGCAGATATATCGACAGTTGCAGCTACAACCCAAAATATCATCGTGACAGCTCAGCATATGGACGGGATTCAACCTGGACGAGGGATGGGGCATGTGCTTCCAGAATCCATTTATGCAGCGGGTGCGCGTGCAGTTTTCCTAAATCATGCAGAACGTGCTTTGACATTGGCAGAATTGACAGCCTCTATGAAACGAGCAAGAGAGCTTGAGATTTTGACTATTGTATGTGCAGACTCTTTGGAAGAAGCGCTTGCGGTTGCTATGCTGAATCCCGATATCATTCTTTGCGAACCTACCGAACTTATCGGAACAGGGCAAACGAGTGATGACTCTTATATTAATGAGACTAACGAAGCCGTGAGAGCGATTAATAAAGATGTTCTAATTATGCAGGCTTCAGGCGTTTCAACTGCTGAAGATGTCTATCACATCTTATCCATCGGAGCACATGGCACAGGTTGCACAAGTGGCATTACGAATGCAGGCTCACCAATCAAAATGCTGGAAGATATGGTTGAAGCAGCCCATAAAGTTTATTTAAGAAATGAGGAAAGGAAATAAATCATGACAATAAAACATGGGCAAATAAAAGTGGCGTCGAATGGTCGACGAGTTACTTATACGAATATTACAGATGATGTAAAAAAATTTATTAAAGAATCAGGTATCAAAGACGGCATGCTTTTGATAAGCTCACAGCACACTACTTGCTCTGTCGTGTTTGAAGAGTTCGTCCATGATCTTGACTGGAATGGAGATGAACTCTTGCAGGTAGATTTGAATCGTATTTTAGATCAACTTATTCCGCCTCAGCTTACTGAAAGTGACTACCTTTATCCTGGACAGAAACATGTAGATTTTCTCTATGATCTTGCAAAGGTAGATCCGTCATTTCCAACAGATCCGGCCACAATTTTGAATGCAGATGCTCATTTAAGAGCTTCAATGTTTGGATCTAATGAAAGCGTTATTATAAAAGATGGTAAGGCGTTGATTGGCTCAGTCGGTTATCTATATTTTATTGATTGGGACAGAAATAGAGTGAGAACACGTACTTGTAATTTAATGATAATGGGTGAATAGGAGAACATCATGATAGTTTTTGGAAAAGAAATGCTGGAAAAAGCCAGAATTGGAAAATATGCCATACCAGCTGCCAACTTTTTCGACAGTAATTCGGCGAGAGTTTATGTGGAGACTGCTGAAAGATTGAAAAAACCTTTGATTTTAGCATTTGCAGAAAAGCATTTGGGCATGATGTCTCTGGAGGAAGCAGCGGAAATAGGGAAATATTATGCTGAAAAATCAAGTACACCGGTAGTGCTTCATTTAGATCATGGCGTTACGGAAAGTCGTATTCTTAAATCGATGGATCTTGGATTTTCATCTGTCATGATTGATGCCTCTGCGGATTCTTTTGAAGATAATTTAAGACGCTCGAAGTTTATTGCAGAGGAAGCGCATAAACGTGGCATCGTTGTTGAAGCTGAAATTGGACATGTAGGATCTAATGGAAACGGAGAATTCAAGGAAGAAGAAGAAAGTATTTATACTGATGTAGATGAAGCAGTAAATTTCGCAAAAGAATCAGGAGTGGATTCACTGGCTATCTCTATTGGCACTTCTCATGGCACCTACAAAGGCACACCGAAAATCAATTTTGACAGACTTCATGAAATTTATTGTGAAATAAAAGTTCCGCTGGTACTCCACGGTGGCTCATCATCAGGAGATGGGAATTTGGGTCGTTGTGCGACAGAAGGAATCGCTAAGATAAATATCTTCACAGATTTCATCGTTGCGGCAAGGGATGCGATGTATGCTCAAAAATATGATGACTTTTTTGACATGAAAAAAGCAGCAGATGTTGCAATGGCTCAAACACTTGAGCACTACTTTAAAGTATTTCATACCAAATAAAGAGAAGTTGTGACATTCAAAAATTTTCTAGACTGGAGTCTGGGATAAAAATCGAAAAATAGCTAAATTATACTATTTTTCGATTTTTATCCCAGACTCTTTTTGACTGTTATATCATTTTTAAACGAGATTTAGTTGGAGCACGCCAATGTTACCTCAAAACTTTTAGAGGGTGCAGTCACCTTGATTTTGGCATGGGAAAAAGGGTGTGTGAGGGTCAAGTGTTTCGCGTGTAACATCAGTCGATCGGCTTTGCGACCATTATACAGGGTGTCACCCATGATAGAATGTCCTAGACTGCTGAGATGTACGCGAATTTGGTGCGTCCGTCCGGTTTCAAGCTGACACTGAACCAAAGTATGAACTGCCAAACGTTTCAAAACATGAATATGCGTCACTGCACGCTGTCCACCTCGACCCACGATAAGTCGCCGTTTTTTGTCATGGCGATCAGTTCCGATAGCTTGATTAATCGTCAACTTATCTTGGGCGAATTGTCCAGCACACAAGGCTTGATAGGTGCGATGAATCTGTCTATCCTGCAACATTTGATCCAAAATAGGTAGAACAAACGGATTTTTAGCAAGTAAAACAGCGCCAGAAGTTTCAAAGTCTAAACGGTGAACGACATAAACTGGCGTACCGCAAGCCGCTGCAATATGATTTTGCAAAGCGATTTCAGCCTTGTCATTGCCGTGTGTTTTCATGTTTTCGGGCTTATTAACAATGACGAGATGGTCATCCTCGTATAAAATCAAGGACTTGCCTAGTTGTTTGTCACCAAAAACCAACTGTTTAGCAGGGAAATCTTCAGTATCAAATAGGACAGTGATTTGGTCGCCGCCGCTAATTGGATCAGAAAACCGAGCTACGGCACCATTGACTAGTAGATGTCGCTTGATTCTCAAAAAATGTCGTTGTTTTTTTGGCACAAGCCACTCGGTCGTTAAAAGATTTTCCACCGACATCTTCTTTAGGTCAGCGGGGAGTTTTATCGTGAATTTCATGTAGCTATTATATCAAAAATATGCTATTCTATTTTGAAATAACTCATCAAATTTGATGTCTTGTTGAAATTGATTGGCTTGATTGCATTGAAGGTGTTGATATTTGGCGGTATCACTTTATTATTAGTCAGTATGCATTACCCGAAGTAAGCTATGATTTTTGCAGTACTCGTTGTGATAAATCTATTAGTCAGTTTCTATTTTAAAACAGCATAATCAAATAGATATTAGCACTAACGCCTAACGATACGGTGCATTGACTAAAATATGGTAGAATAGAGCTATGACAGAAAACGAAGTAAAGAAGTCGAGTTTAAGTCGAACGCGAAAAAATGCCGATCCAGAATTAGATCGAAAAGCCAAAATTAAAACCCAAAAGCGACAATTGATGCCTGCGCCGATTAAGCGTTTTTGGAAACGGTATAATTTGACCAAAATCACAATTGCCTTGGTCCTTTTTTTGGTGCTGTCTATTGCGAGCTACCTGCTTTTTCTAGCCAAAACAGCCAATGTCGAAACGCTTAAGCAATCGATGGAAGCGCGGACGGAAATTATTGATAAAGACGGGCAATCTGCAGGTGCCATGTATGGTCAAAAAGGGACGACGGTTAATTTTGACGAGATTTCAGATAATCTTAAAAATGCTGTAATTGCAACAGAAGACCGAACTTTTTATGATAATAATGGGATTAATTTTAAGCGGACACTTTTAGCTGTCGTAACGTTAGGGAAATTCGGCGGTGGGTCAACGATTACCCAGCAGTTAGCTAAAAATGCTTATCTAACCCAGAAGCAAACCGTCGATCGTAAGGCTAAGGAATTATTCCTAGCCCTTGAAATTAATAAAAAGTACGATAAAAAAGATATTTTAACCATGTACCTGAATAATTCTTATTTTGGCAATGGGATATGGGGAATTCAGGACGCGAGTCTTAAATACTATGGCAAGTCAGCTAAGGATTTATCAGTAGAAGAGGCGGCGACGCTTGCTGGGATTCTCAAGTGGCCGGAAGTCTATAATCCGCTGTATAAGGATGGTAAGTTCGCTAAAGATCGTAGGGATACGGTCTTGCAAAATATGGTTAATGCGGGATACATTAAGCAAGCAGACGCTGAAGCAAGTATGCAAATCGGGATTACGAGTAATCTAGCGGATGCTTATGTCGGTAAAGATGATGACTATAACTATCCGAGCTATTTCGATGCGGTGATTCAGGAAGCGATTAATGTTTATGGTTTAACTGAACATGATATTTTAAATAACGGTTACAAAATTTATACCGGTCTGGATCAGAATATGCAGACAGGGATGCAGACAACCTATGCCAATACCTACCAATTCCCAGTCGCTGCAGATGGTGTCAGTGCGCAGTCGGCATCCGTTGCGATTAATCCGAGTACAGGGGAAGTGGAAGCGCTGATTGGTCGGGTGCCAACAACGGATAATGATAGTTTCCGTGGCTTTAACTTTGCGACCCAATCTGGTCGAAGTCCTGGATCAACGATTAAACCTTTAGTTGTCTATACGCCAGCGATTGAGGCGGGCTGGTCGATTAACAAGACAGTTATTGATGAACCTACGAATTACGACGGTTGGCAGCCACTCAATGCCGATCGACAATGGCATGGCAGTATGCCCATGTATCAAGCGCTTGCCAATTCCTATAATATCCCAGCCATTAATACCTTTAAAGCTATTGGTATTAAAACTGGCGTTGCGAAAGGGAAAAAATTTGGGCTCAGTCTGACGGATAAAAATGATACTTTGGCGACGGCGCTTGGCGCTGGTGTTGAGACAAATCCATGGCAGATGGCACAAGCCTATGCCACGTTTGCAAATGATGGGATTATGAATGAAGCCCATCTCATCAAGAAAATCGTCAGTGCATCTGGGACAACCGTTGCGACTGCAAAAGGGAAAGCAACGCGCGTAATTGATAGCCAAACGGCACAAAAGATGACTTCGATGATGTTAGGTACCTATACAAATGGGACAGGGATTTATGCAGCACCGTACGGCTATACCTTGGCAGGAAAAACGGGAACTAATGAAGACATTGACCAATGGGTTATCGGTTATACACCTGATGTAGTGATGACGCTCTGGTTAGGCTATGAAAACCCTGAAAGTGAGTTACATCGACTGGATGGGACATCAACTGGAACAGCATCAGAAATCTTCAGAACGATGGCAAGTACGGTTCTGCCATATGCGAATAACACACAATTCAAGGAAGAAAATGCTTATAGCTTAGCAGGGGTAGAGCCCGTTACAACGGCATCAGAGGATCCAGCTACCAATGGTGTTGTTGAGGATGCTAAGAGCAAAGCCAAAGATATCAAGGACAAGGCTAAATCTTTCACAGACAAAGCTGGTGAAAAGGCTAAAGAAGTTGGCGGCAATATCTGGGATCGTGTGAGGTCTTGGTTTGACTAGTTAGTTGCCCAATAATCAAAATTTAGATAACACTACAAAAACATAGCTTTTTGTTTGGTGGAAAAGAGTTTTTACTTTTCGATATTTTGTAATTTGACTAATGGGCTATATTTTGGTAAAATAATAAGCTGGAGACAAATATATGATTAAAAAAGCGAGCTTAGCTTGTACGGTCTGCGGATCGCGCAACTATTCGATAGCTGTCAGTTCAAACGGGCGTGATAAACGTCTCGAAGTGAACAAATTCTGCAAAACATGTGGAAAATACACCTTGCATAAGGAGACTAGGTAATGTTTAAATTTATCAATTCAATTGTTGCTGAAATGCGCCTTGTTACATGGCCATCACGCTCAGAAGCGGTGAAAGATTTTGGCATGGTCATTCAATATTCAGTATTTTTCATGGTGTTTATCATGATTTTTGACTGGATTGTTAAAAGTGGTGTCACACAAGCTGTTAAATTATTGGTACCAATGATCAAATAATGTGGTATAATATGGGAAAGGGGCGAAAAGCCTTTTTCTTGTACCAAAAAGATACTCTAAATTGTTATAAAAGGTCGCCCCATTGATTGGGTTATGGGTGCCTCGGCACTTGTCTATTTAAGGAGAAATTATCATGTCAGACACATTTGAAGAAAACATTGAACAAGCAGCGGCTCAAGAACAAGTTGTAAACTTTGAACAAGGGTGGTTTGTCATTCAAACCTATTCTGGTTACGAAAATAAAGTGAAGGAAAACTTGCTTGAACGCGCGCAAACCTACAATATGACGGATAATATTTTGCGCATCGAGATTCCGACAGAGACCGTTGACAAAGAAGTCAATGGTAAACGTAAAGAAGTTGAAGAAAATCTCTTTCCGGGTTATGTTTTAGTTGAGATGAATATGACGGATGAGGCTTGGTTTGTCGTGCGGAATACGCCGAATGTGACAGGATTCGTTGGTTCTCACGGTAACCGTTCAAAACCGACACCGCTATTTGAAGAAGAAATCCAAGAGATTCTGCAAGGTATGGGCAAACTTGTCCGTGAAATTACCTTTGATGTCTATGTTGGTAAGCCAATTAAAATTATTGACGGTGCCTTCGCTGGATTTGAAGGACCGATTACAGAAGTCAATGGAGATAAGGTGAAAGTGACGGTTGACATGTTTGGACGTGAAACGCCAGTTGAGCTTGATCTACAACAAATTGATGAGCTTGATCACTGATTGTTAGAGTAGAAAAACTTCCGAAAAATAGTTGGAAGTTTTTTGAAATATTCTGACAATTATGCTACAATATGACTAACTGAAATGCCAATCATGAGGAGCCAAAAATGACTTTAATTTACCAATCAACGCACGATAAAACCAATCAAGTAACCGCTAGTCAAGCCATTCTTCAAGGTCTTGCGACAGATGGAGGTCTCTACGTACCGACTGAAACACCAAATGTTAAGTTGGATTTTGAGACGCTGAAAAATGCCAGTTATCAAGAAGTTGCGACGCTTGTTTTATCAGCTTTTTTAGACGATTTTACAGCGCAAGAGATTGCTTATTGTGTCGAAAATGCCTATGATAGTAAGTTTGATGATGCGGCTATTGCCCCGCTTGTTAAGTTGGATGGTCAGTATAACCTTGAGTTGTTCCACGGCAATACGATTGCTTTCAAGGATATGGCACTCTCTATCTTACCTTATCTCATGACGACAGCTGCCAAAAAACATGGTGTAGATCGTGAGATTGTCATCTTGACGGCGACGTCTGGGGACACTGGTAAAGCTGCAATGGCTGGCTTTGCAGATGTTTCGGGAACGAAAATCGTTGTTTTCTATCCAAAAGATGGGGTTTCAAAAATTCAAGAACGGCAAATGACGACTCAAGTTGGTGACAATGTCAAGGTCATCGCGATTGATGGTAACTTTGACAATGCCCAGACCAACGTCAAAGCCATGTTTAATAATCAAGCCTTGCGTGATAAAATGCTGGCTAATGGCAAACAATTTTCAAGTGCCAATTCGATGAATATTGGTCGTCTTGTCCCGCAGATTGCTTACTATGTTTACGCTTATGCGCAGCTTGTTAAATCGAATACGATTGAAAATGGAGCTGAAATCAACTTTACTGTACCGACAGGTAATTTTGGGAACATTTTAGCGGGTTACTATGCCAAACAAATCGGCTTGCCAGTAGGTAAGCTCATCTGTGCCTCGAATGAAAATAATGTCCTGACAGATTTCTTCCGCACTGGCACCTATGATAAAAACCGGGACTTTTTCGTGACGAGTTCGCCATCAATGGACATTTTGGTGTCATCTAATCTTGAACGTCTGATTTTCCATTTGACGGGAGACAGTGATGTCGCAACATCGGAGTTAATGGCAAGTCTGAACACAACAGGTACTTATAAAATCACTGACGACATGTTGTCAGAGCTTAGTGGTTTTTATGCAGACTATGCAGATGAGGCTGAAATTTCTGCTCAAATCGCAGTGACTTTCGAAGCTAATCACTATGTTGAAGATCCACACACTGCGGTCGCAAGTGCTGTTTATCAAAAATACCTTGCTGAAGTACAAGACCCAACACCAACTGTCATTGTCTCAACAGCTAGTCCTTATAAGTTTCCGAAAGTCGTTGTCGAAAGTTTGACGACATTGGCAGGGCAAGAAGATGACTTTGATTTGGTTAAAAAACTAGAAGAAATTTCAGGTACGCCACTGCCCAAAGCGGTTTCGGAGCTATTTGGAGCACCGATCTTACATCATACGGTCATTCCGGCAGATGAGATGCAAGCAGCGGTAGAAGAATATCTATCACTAAACTAATAAATAGAAGAAAGACCCCAGAACATAAATCTGAGGTCTTTCTTCTATCATAAATTAGTTTTATTTTTGTTTCAACAAATCACGGATTTCTTTCAATGTCTCAACTTCTTCATTGATAGCAGCAATTTCTTCGGCTTCTTCTGTTTGCTTGGCAGAGAAAAGTTTGTTAATCGCTTTAATCAGGATGAAAATGACAAAGGCTGTGATGATGAAATTTAAAACGTCATTCAAAAATTTGCCATAAGCAAAGGTGGCGTTGCCGAGCTTGAAACTGAGTTTAGCCAACGCGCCGTTATGAACGAAAATACCAATCAGTGGATTGATCAGATTGTCAACTAAAGATTTGACGATAGCGGTAAAGGCGCCACCAATAATGACACCAACTGCCAAATCAAGGACGTTACCTCTTAAAATAAATGCTTTAAATTCTTTTAACACTAAAAAACCTCCTCGTATAATATATTCTAGTAGTGATTAACCACTACGATTTTTACCTAATTGATATTAATTTTCACTTGACTACTGAGCCGTTTCTCAGAGATAATAGTTCTGGAATGGACTCACGGATTTTGCTTATCCTCCTTGTTGCTTAGTCTTCATTCTTTAGTCTGCAACCCAAGCGATTACTGCACGTCAAACCCACTAGCTGTTTCCACTTTGATAACTCTGACTCTAGTAGAAGTCAGGCGGTAAGTTAGATAAGTGACAAGTATTCTATTATGCGAGGATGATGGGTAATCATGTTTCTGGGGAGCG
>NZ_BAAGGP010000002.1:0-94171 GCF_054658615.1 Pseudolactococcus yaeyamensis | reverse complement strand
AAAGGTTTTGACTTTGTTTTTAACAGCTTCAAAATAATCTGCATGTAACTTTAATCTGTGTATCGCCATTTTTTCTCTTTTCTAAAATAAAAATACGAGCTTCGACACTCGCATTTCTCTAAAATTTCTATTTTTTATAAGGGTACAAACTTTGACATTTGCACCCCTTGAAATAAAAAAGACCTAAATCTAATCTTCATCTTCATTATCAAATAAATTTAGTCCATGCGTTCTATCAATTTCTTCTAAGTTACTTTGTAATTCGTTACCAGACATAGCCATTAACAAATTATCAATAAACTCTTTTTTTCCTATTTCTTCCACAATTTTATCAGCGATTTCATAAAGTTTATTTTTTCCAAGTCTCATCTTTTATATTAGTCCTTTCCATTTTTCATCACTTGCCACTTTTTATCAAAAGTTCGATTTGTTAAGCGCTGATTGACTAAATCATTAAGTCTATTTTCAAGACTTTCAGTATCTAGTTTCATCAATTCCCTAACAAAGTTATCCCGTAATTTTTGACAAAGTTTTGATATTTTTTCATCATACAAGCTAACTTGATATTTGAGTTCCTTTTCCCTATCTCTAGGGGGAAGTCTCTTATATTGATTATAGATAGCTAACTCAGTACGAGTTAGGTTATATACCGCTTTATAGCGACCAACCAAAATAGAGATACGAGTTCTTGATTCCTTAAATTGTGGTAAATCTTTGTGATTTTGCCAAATGTACATATCAGGTATTAAATCTACCAGTTTTCTTAATTCATCATCATTATAAATTTTATTCATGATATAAAATGACCACCCATTTTTTCCTACTGTTTGTTAAGCGTCAAGAATATCATTGAGACTTTGTGCAACAGTGCGTGCGCCGTTCATAGCCTTATTGTATGAAAATACAAGACCACTAACTTTTTTAAGTGTGCCTAGCAAGGCTTCTCTTACCAAAATACTAATTTCGCCGTCTTCAGTACGTTTAACCATATTTTCTAACCTCTTGTAACTTGAATTGACCTCTTTTAAGTTGCCTCCTTCAAGTTGTTCGGTAACGGTTTTCGCAAGTTCACGGATTTTCTTTTCTGTTTCTGATACTGTTTTAGCCATAATATGTTAGCTCCTTTTCGTTTGTAAAATTTCTTAAATACCCCAAACCCAAACTATCATGTATAAAATTTAAAATTGCCATCATCAATCACGATAAACAGTAGCACCGTAATTTTTCATCAAATCGTTTTCTTCTGACATTAAATACTGTTCTTGTAAAACCTCCAGTTGTTTCTGCATACTTTCTGTTACCTCGCCTACCTGTAAAATATCTTCAAGAAAATTTCTGTTCATAATTCTATCAACTTCTTTTACAAATGCTAGAGAGTTTGACACTTGATAATATAGCCAACGAACGGTTTTCATGACATCATAAGGCTCAGGTTCAACACTCAATTTTAAATAGTCTGCATTACCAAACAAGCGATACCATTTTTTGTCAGGGATATAAGACCCCCATTTTTCGTCAATACCTTCATATACGCTTAAACGTTCATTGATGATACCTCTGACAATATCGCCTAAATCTTGACCCTCAATAATTTTAAGTACCAAAGGGTGTGCTTTCCCGTTACCAAATCGGACTTCATACCGATTATAAATGTTGTAAACTTCGAGAGCTTCCTCCACAGTCAATTTTTCTTTTTTAGCAATTTCAAATCGCTTTTCGTAAAAATTAAATCGCATAGAGGATTGAGGAGAACCAAAATAAATTGACACCCCTTTATCATCTGGAGCGTCAAAATTTTCATTATTGATAATACCACCACCGAAGTGGTCCCATCTTCTAAACTGTTTTGTTTTGACAAAACCAGTTGTCATTTTAGCAATCATATCAGGAATATGGAAATGTTCAGAAACTCTATCATAACCGAGATATAAATCATCTAAAGCAATATCAAGTCTTGTGACATTCAAATCTTCATGAAAATAAAAAACGTGTTGTAACCACGTTTGCCAAGTCAAGCCTAGATTTTCAAAAATCAACTCTATTTCACGGCAACCATGACCCGAAAGCTGCAAAGTGATATTATGATTACCACGTTCGTTAGCGTCAAAATAATGGAATATCCAAATGTTGCCATTGCGCAGAGAACTATTATAGCCGTAGAGACCTGTTTCATGAGAGGTAAAATTGGAATATGGCATATAAAGGCATTCTTCTATGAAAAACTTTAAGTCTTTGACAGACTTAAAAGTGACACGCAAGTAGTCAATCATCATTCGCAAAGGATTGTCGTTTTCCTCATTCAGTCCTAAACGTTTTTTGATTGACCTAAACTTATCAGCTGTCAACTCATTTCTACCTGTTTCAAGTTTTTTGATAGTACTTAAACCAAAACCAGTTTTTTCAGCTAATTCTTTTTGTGTCATTCTCAAATTTTTACGAAATTCTTTTAATTTATAGCCATTCATCTCCTATATTTCCTATCTTTTAAAGGTTCCCTAAAAAGTGGTAAAAAGTTCTCTTTTTCAAAACTTGTCAAACCTTGGTACATATAGCCTGAGAGGTACTCAAACTTGCGTTTTGGGTAATTGTTCCCCCCCTGTTTAGAACACGGGGGTAACAATTTTGGATTGTGGGCAAAGCCCACAATCCAAGCGCTATGCCTACGGCACAGAGACGCACGGTTTCGCTTACGCTACACCGTGCTTGCCTACCATAGCGCTTGTGAATTAGTCTAGTCAAATATTTCTGAAACGGACTCAGAAAAACTAATTTTCTTCTGTTCCTTATTCGAGATGATTTCACTAAATACCTTTCTATCATTATCCCCATAAACATAGTGTCCTTGATCGTTCTTGTCAAAATAAACATCATGACTGGCTAAGTCCTCAGTGATACGCTGTATTGTCGTTTCACTTACCTCTAACCCTTTGGCAAGTTCCGAACGTGTATAAACAGTTTCTTTGACATATTCAAGCGGTTTAGGTGCAGGTACATTTACTACCTCAGTCGTGTCAATGACATCATATTCATCTAATGGAATAACTTCCAACTTGGCATATTCTTCAAAGAAATCAAATCCTTCATCAAATGGTACAAAAGGTGCATAAAATTCTTCGATAATTTCCCCAAAGTTGCCAATATAGCCACGACCTCTTACTGGTTCGCCATCAATTTGTTTAATCGTTTTAAATTCTTTGTTGTTTGCTTCTTGTCCGAAAGCATTAGCATAACCATATTGTGACAGAACACCAACGGTAATACGTTTCATAAGTTGGTCTCTCACAGCTAATGGTATAGCGTCTGCACCAGCCTTTTGTAAAGCTAAAATCAGAAATACACCTGCTTGTCGTCCTTTTTGTGCAATTTGTTGTAGTGCCATTTCATAATCATCAAAGAGTGTACTACCACGCATACCACCCAGTTCGCTAACAAGTGCTGAGACTTCATCAATGATAATGAAAGTAGGACACATACCGTAATCGGCATAGTCTTTACCCATCTTACTATCTTCATCATTATTCATATAGTCATAGCGTTTTTTCATGACTTCCCAAGCATTTATGACACATTTTACAATATCGTCTGTTTCATAATAGACTTGTGACTTAAAAACATCAAATTTTACTAGGTTAGATAAATCAGAATGTTTAGGGTCACAAATATAAAGATTACCAAATTTTGCTAAAGATAAAATAAGTGTAAATAATAAAACGGACTTACCACCACCAGTACCACCAGAAATCATCAAATGAGGTTCTTTTCTAAAGTCCCAAAATACTGTTTTCATTAACTGCAAGCCTTGTGGTGTGACTTTAACATCTAAAACAGAAATACGCCCCAAGTGTTTTTGAAACGCTATTGTGTAGATAATAAAGCCATTCAGTTGTTGCCTATCCATCAAATCGCCCGAAAAAGTTGTTTCTAACTCAGCACCGATTTTCAAAAATCGTTGTTCACTTTTCGTACCTTGTAACTCAAATGAAATTTGAACACTATGCTTGTTTTGGCGCAAATAGGCTTTTTCAAACTCGATTTTTTCGCCTTTTTCTCGTTTTTTAACAGTATAAAAGTTAGAATTAAACATTTTACGCCTTAAAAAATATAGCGAACGTAGTCGAGTAAAAAAAGTGACCTTTTTTTCAAGTTTTATTTCTAAGATATAGAAGCCTATGGTAATTAAAGTAAGAATAAGCAAAGTAACAGGTGCTTTAACCAGATAATCAGTTGAATAAAAAACCGTCAAAAATGACAGCTTAAAGAAAATGAAAAAACCTGACATCATCATGACAGGTAAAAGGAGTAGAGAGGTCATGACTAGCCGTTGATTTTTATACCAGTTTCTAACCCTAAACCCTTGATAAGTCCATATAGACCTAAAAAACTTTTTCATAAGCTACCCCATTATTTTTTATCGTCAGACTTTGTGTCCTTAGATTGTGATGTCGGTGGAGTAGGAGCTTGATTTTTATTTGTTTCAGCTTTTGAAACACCGTCAGCAAAGAAAATATAGCCGTTATTGTTTCTATTCCCATTTTGTGGAATGGCATAGTAACAAACATGAACACCACTCAATTTAACAGTATCATTGAACTTGATACCAAGTGCTTCAAAGTCAGCAAGAGAAACACCTACAACAGAAAATTTTAAGATTTCTGATTGAGTTGTACTGAGTAAATCAAGCACAATACCTAAAATTTCGCCAGTACTCTTTCGTGGACGAGAGCCGTCAGGATTTTGTGGTTTATCCATATCATCTTCAAAAGCAAACAATGGATTGACTTCACGTAAAGTCAATTTACCAAGCAATTCATCAATTTTCAGACAGTCAGTAATATCCGTATAGGATTTGCCCAAGTGTTCTTTTTTCTCAAATTTTAGTCCGATTGCCATTAGTTAGTTCCTCCTACAATTTCAATATTTTCTGCATAAACGTTAAGCGCTGGTGCAATACTCATACCATGGATAAATTCAGGGTTAAAAATAGGGTTGATAATTTTAACTACTGAACCGACTGGAATAGGTTGTTTCAGGTTTTTGGTAATAACCATATACGACCCATTTTTAGCGTCAGCGAGCAAATGTCGTTGATAGCTGCCTTGATTACCAAACACCGTTTTTGGTACTCTATCAGTGCTTAAACCGTCATAGATAACATCTTTCAAATAGTTATCTTTCATCTTAAATAATTCATGTTTCATTTTTTGAAATCTCCTCTAATTTTTAATCAAAAACAAAAACTGGAAGCACAGTATTTTGATTAGTTTAACTTCACAGCATTACACAGTTTAGAGACTTGTTCAGGTCAATACAATCAATATTTTACTTATTTACGTCCTCCCATTGTTTAACCCAAGAATCAAAAATATAATTGAATATAAACGAAAATTCATCATCTTTGATAGGTTCTGGTTTAAAACCATTTATTACTTTGACCTGATTATCTACTTCCTGCCACCTCCTCTTTTTCTCTGCACCACGAAAGACTGGTTTTATACCCTCCTTTAGTTCTTCAACATTGAGAGCTTCAATTTCTTTCTTACTCATAACTTCAATTTTTCTATTCTTCATCAGTAACCATTTTCTATAAAACTAACCTCTCATATTTTTATTAATGCGACTATCTGGAGTTGAACCAGTTACATCATTTGAATCGAAAACACGTTGCCATATTTTACAAATGTAATCATTCCATTAATGATTAGTCGCTAAAAAAAGACTAGATTTCTCTAGTCAAACTATATTATTCAATTCCTGTAATAATATATAAGATTTCTTACTGTCAAAACAGCATTTATAAACCAAAAAAGACATGCGATATTAGCTTCAGCAACAAAACACGCCATTCCTGCCCCTAACTGAGCAACTAAAAGTGACCAATATAATCTTCTTATATCTGTCTTATTCATCTATTTCCTTTCTAGCTTTTTTACTCATAGCCCAACTATAATCAGCAAACATCTTTTTTTCTATTTTAGATAAATTACTGTTAAAATCTCTTAGTCTTGAGAACCATTTTTTATAATTTGAATTAGCATACTGATATTCTTCTGTTTCCCTAATTTTATCTGGAACTAAACCGTTAGGATAGGAGGGGAATTTATTTAATTCTGCACTCCAAAAATCAACTTGCGATTCAATTTTCATTTTCTCATTATATTTTTCAAAATCAATATTAGTCATTCTAAACCTCTTTTCAAATAAAAAAAGACTAGATTTCTCTAGTCACTCTATTCAACATTAAATTTATTAATAAGAAAACGTCTAAATCTATTCCAATCATCTTTACTCAGATTTCCAATCACTTTGAATACAAACTTATTGGAAAGTATATAATATTCAGAAGTATCAATCCAAGATGGCTTATCTAAATTTGCTTCTCCCCAATCTTTTATTTCAAAATAGGCTTTTTGATAATAAGCTGATTTTTCTTTAAACTTAGAAGTAATTTGATAAACATAAACTTCTTCGTTATTTACAGATAAAACAATAGCAGGGCGTTTTTTACCGCCACTGCCATTTTGATATTCTACATAAGCAAGAACAATTTCTCTTTCCTCAATCCTCAAAGAATTTCCTCATACTTTCATTGTCATCAGGAGAAACTCTTATACCTTTTGAGTTAGAGAAAATATTTTCTTTTATTTTTTCCCACTCCATTTTTTCATCACTCCTTTTCACTTCGAATGGTAAACCATTTTCTATCAATGATTTTTTCATGAATACAGTAAACATAGCAGATACTGGCATTCCCAAGTCTTTTGATAGTTTATCAAAATCAGACTTAAGTTGTTCATCTACCTTAAAACTCAATACTTTAGACGACATATAAACTACCTCCTACCTAAATTATACTACTATAACATGAATAAATCAATTTTTACAGATTATATTTATCTGCTCTAAACTACTTATAAGAAGAAATTGGGAGAGAAACTTATAAGCAGTTTACAACAGACAATGTTGTCTATTGTGCCATTATTTTAATAACGACTAACCGAAATGTGATATAATTTATCTATCGACAAATGGTGGCTCATCTAAGAATCAAGCGTAAAACTAAATTTAAGTAATAAAAAGTAGCTAAAAATGAATGAAATAACATGATAAAAATCACCAACATCATATAGGTAATCACACTTCTATTGTAGAAAGGAATTTATCATGAAAAATTCAAAACATCTATTTCAAAAAAACTTAAAGAAAATATTATGACTAGCATAGATTTTCTTCAAAACGAGGACTTTTTTGGTTTTTGTCTCGTAATCGAAAATCAAGCCTACAAAACTTCTCATTATATAAAATCAAAATATAAACATAATCTAAATTACGATATATACAAAACGTCAGGAAAACTCCGCCAAGAGTATCTAAAAGACTATAAAGACATTATTGATAATAAAGAATGGAAGCATAGTAATCTGCAAAATATTCTAAAAATAATAATTGAAAATGAAACAAAAATAGCTTTTAATTAAAACAAACTCAATTTACCTATTGTCGACAGAAAAAGTCACGCATTTGCGGCTTTTTTTAGTTTAAAGTCATTTCGGACAAAAATCAATTTATCTGCTGTAAACTACTTATAAAGGAAAATAGGTATTGGAGAACTTAACAGCTTTATGAGCAGTTTACAACAGACAAAAATGTCTATTGCATTTTCACAGGAAACAAGCACATTCAAGTATGATGTTCATTGACAATTATTTTCTTTATCACTAAAGAAACAAACACCAAATAATAATTCGGCTCATTGATAATTGTTTTCCTGATTTAATAGAAACAAGCACGCTCATGAAAGTATGTCGCTCAGCAATCTGCTTTCTATCGGAAAATAAAAAATATCAGCATATACTGATACTATATATTTGGTGTTACATTTTTAATCATTATCTTTTAAATTAAAACATATGCTAAAGATAACCATTTATAGGCTCAGTACTTTCATACTCCATTGCCTAATTAAAGCATATGTTTTTCAATCACTAAGGGTAGCTACTGTATCGTCCAGCATATCCTAAGTTGAGACCTCTTGTTTCCTCTTTGGGTTGTCTAAGGTCTAGTGTTTTTATACCGAGTTCTCACAATTTGCTTGTGAGTTTACTTGTTAAGTTCGCTTACTCGTGGTGGCTAGTATAAATTATCTTATACAGATTACTGAAATTTTCTACTTATCGTGATATAATAATAGTGTCTAGGTATTACTATAAGTACATAAGCCTGAAAATTAAGTAATGGTTCACTCCGTTATTCTCTTTTCAATGGTCTATTATGTTCTTGAAACATTTGGCTATTTATTGTAAAATAAGTAGCCTTTTGTTTCAAGAGTTTTAACAACGTTTTTGTTGTTAAGTATATAATACAACCTTTTCGTTGTTTCGTCAAGCGTTTTTTTCAAAAAAATCATAAATATTTTCAAGGAGAAACTAAAATGTTATCTGAAAGACTGAAAACACTGCGTTCAGAAGCCAAATTGACCCAAAAAGAAATTGCAGAGAAACTTGAAATTTCTCAACAATTTTATGCAAAATGGGAAAGCAATAAATCTAAGCCTGCTAGTAAAAATTTAAATAAACTAGCTGACTTTTTCAATGTTTCAGTTGATTATCTTCTAGGCAATACTGATGAAAAAAATCCTTCAAAATTTGATGATGATATTGACCTATATGAAATCATAGATAATGGTCGAGGATTTAATGGTAAAGAACCGACTGATGAAGAACGAGAAGAAATGAAACGAGTGCTTCAGGAGTATCTCGAAAATCTATGATTGAAAAGGTTAAACGAAAAGCACATAAATTGGGTGCAATAATTTTGTACTGCAATATCCCTAAACAATTAGCTCGTCTTACTTACTATGGAGATAAGCCATATATTTTCGTTCATTCTAAACTATCCGAAGAACGACAAGTACAAGTTATCTTACATGAATTAGAACACATTGAACGTGGCGACATTGATAATTGCACATATAACGTGACTTTTTCAGCTAAAAGCAAAATTGAACATGAAACAGATTTCAATAGTTTACTTGAATGGTTTGACCTTGTTCAAATTGAAGAAGAAATTCCTGAAAATTTGAATTATGTACAATATGCAGAATGTCTTGGATTTTCTCATAACATTGAATTGGTTCGTGAAGTCATAGAGTATAAATTGAACAGCAAAAATAAATTTTTTTAAGCACAAGTATGTTTTTTGAATATAAAATAAAGTCTACCAATTTCTACTGGTGGACTTTATTTTTTATTCAATTAATGATTTAAAATCTTTCTGAGAGATATTCAATTCTTCAAAAAGTTTTGGTGCAACTTTATTCAAGTGTTTGAACAAAAGATTTTGCCAATTATTTCTAAGTATAATTTTTTTATTCTCGAATAATTCTTTTTTCAAAGGTCTAGAAATTTTTTGAACCGTACTATAAATAATGAACTCATTTACATCAAACTTCTCTACTGAAATATAATAATCTTTACTAACACCAACAGGTAATTTCCCGTCTTTTGCATAGTGTTTGCATTGAATAGCAACTTTATGCCCGTCTCTCTCAACGATTAAATCAGTTCCATAATCCGATAGCCTTTTTTTATGAGCTTCTATTCCATTATAAATCACATCATAACCACTTAGTTCATAAATTTTACCAATAAATAATTCAAAGTCTTTCCCTTTATTATCCGTCCATTCTTTACTATTCCTTTTCCCCTCATAATCACGTTCGTAAATTTCATTCACAAAATTTTTAATGGCTTGTTTTGGGTTCGTATGGTACAGCTCAAAATCTGAAAATACTTTTTTATAGATTATTGATTCGTTTTCTGTTTTAGAATTATTTGTAGCATTTTCTGGTGTATTTTTAACCATTTCCATTTTTTTAAGTTCATATTTCAATTCTCCAATAGTCATGCTATGTCTTGTAATTATTGAATTAAGTTCCTTGTTTCTGTTTTTGAGAAACTCTATCTCATCTAAAAGTTTTTTATTTTCAGATGATTTTTGGTTGTTGTAAACTTTATCTTCCACTTTTTTTGATGTGTTTTTAGAAACAGTCGAATTTTTATTATGATTTTTATTTTCCAAATATAGGTAATAAACTAAAGCGAAAAGAACGCATATACCTAATAAAGTCCAAATTATTATTCCTATTTTTGAAGTAAACATAGAGAAAATCCTTTTTCTATTAAAATATAGGGCTACTAACAAAATCAGCAAAAATATATACCAATATTCAATAGCATACTTGATAATGAATGAAAATATAATAAGGGCTAATATTAAACTTATAATTGTTCCTAACATAATTATCAAAAAATTTCCTTTTTTCTTTATATTATAACACATTATAAATATATATAATATTTCAGGATAAATTTGAATATAAAGTAAAATCTACCAATTTTAAAACTGATAGACTTTATTTTTTATTCAACTAAGCAATGGTGTGAACTTTTAGTATTAGTTAGCTCAATTCATGTATTTTTAGGGCAAAATTCACACCATTCAGATGATATTAGTTGAAATTAGATAAAATTATGATTATGAAAAACTCTCGAAAAGCGCACCATTAAAGCATTTTGAAATTTATGAAAATAGATGCTTTTCAAAGCTGGTCTCAAAAAAGCCCGTAAAGCAAGTCAATTCTCTAAACGTTAATCAGAATCGCTCTGTATCAACGTTCATCGCTGTTTTTGGTGCAATTTGGCTTGTTAAGTCAGTTATACCAAGGGGTTACAGGAACACGATTTATGCTGATAAAGAATTCAAAAAATCTAAAGCATCCGCATCTTGCTGGTGCTTTTTTTTCTGGCATTAAAGTCAAATAGTAATTTTGTGTCGTTTGAATATTGGAGTGTCCTAAGCGTTGAGAAATGTAATCAATCGAGATTTTTTCACTTGAAAACAAAAAGGAGGCATGTGTATCACGCAAACCGTGAAAGGTAGTTTTTGACAATCCTAGACGGTCGAGTAATTGAGCTAATTTTTTAGATTGATGGAAATCGTCAGGATCAAAAATATAGCCATTTTCTTTAGGTTTGACAGTCTTTAAAAGCTCCATTACATCTTGATTTATGGTAATTTTTCTACGTGATTTTTTAGTTTTTAATTCAGTATCATCTGAAGTTGGACTAATAGATTCACGAATTAAAATAGCATTGTCTTCGATATATTCAGGACGTAATCCTAATAATTCGCCACGGCGTGCCCCTGTTTCTAAAGCTAGAAGTGTCATGATTTCGAATTCATTTTTATGTGCACGGATTAAATATTGCCTTAAAATTTTCATTTCTGTAATTGATAAGGCTACATTTTTCTTTTCAGCTTCCTTACCACGAGTTTTTACAAGTGTTCCAAAATAGGTAGCTAAAAGTCCGTGACCATAAGCATAGTGTAGAGCGGTTCTAATTTTCAGCAAGACTTCTTGTGTTGTTTTACGAGAATGATTTTCTGCATATTCATCAATTTTAGATTGAACGAGCAGATCATTAAGTTCAGAAATTTTTGTGTTAAGAAATAGTCGCTTAACGACTGGGATAACGTGCTGATAATTCTGATAAGTTGTTTCTCGGACATCATTTTTTTAACGGTTTTTACCCAATTTTCAAAGTAGTTTGCGAAAGTTTGGTTTCGTTTGTAAAGGTCAATTCCGATATTTTTGGCGAGCTCATTTTCTAGTGCCCATTTTTTAGCATCCTCCTTATCATCAAATGATTTTGTGATTCTGGCGTTATTGCCATGTTTTGAGGTGGAAACAGTGACACGCCACTTTTTTCCACGTTTTGTTATTTGTGCCATAATATTCAGCTTTCTAATTAAAAAAGTTGATAGTAGGCAAATGAATACAAGATTATTGTAATCAATTTTTACAAAACTATCAACTTTTCTTTTAATTTACATAGTGAGATTGAATATATTTTTTGAGTTCATCAATCGTGAAACGTTCTTGACTACCAATCATAAATCTTTTTAAAGAAGTATATGGACGGATGTACCGATCAAAAGATTTAGGGTCAATGCCTATGAATCTTGATGCTTGTTCTCGATTAAGTAAATAAGGATATTCTTGTTTCATGATTCTCCTTCACTTATTCTTATTATTTTTTCCATTTGTATTGAATCGCCTAGAATCTAAGTAAATCTTGAAAAAGTAACTTTTATCAAATATATAGCCCAATAAATTGGGATATTCATCAGCGATATAATCCGTAAAACTTGAAAATTCGGTTATTCCTGATTGTCGCATGATGGCAAAAACTTTGTTCAATAAGTCTGTATTATTTTCTGCTAAAAATTTTTCAAGTTCGAATCCGCATCCCGACTCAATATCTTCAATATTATAAGGTGTTTTATCAGGATTTTATGCATGAATAAAATAATCAAACATTTCCTTTGGACTCGTTACAATTTCAACATGAGCAGGCGCATGGAGCTTATCAGTCAATAAAGTCGAAACTTGGGAATAGCTTTTGAGCGTTTCAAAGAATAAAGCCCCATGCTTATGAGCCTTTTTGAACTCGCCTGTGTTTTTGTTCACATCTTTGTCATGCCAAGGGCTGAGGATAAAGGGAACGTGTATATCTTCCAGTGCTTCCAGATAATTTTTAGGGGTGCTTTCCTTGTAGAGCAAGAATGCCCATTTATTTGACCGTTTTTCTTTTTTTGTGTCATATGACTTCCTCCGCTTATCAGGACGTTTTTTTATAAATTTCAGAATTCTGATTATTGATTATTGATTATTGAATGAATGGGGGGCGTAGTAGCCCCATTCATATTAAAAATGGCGCTTGTGGCTTCTTGCGATGCAAGCCACAGTGCCACCTGACGTATTATCGTTTTGTGCCAGTGAACCACATTGCGTTTTTAGTTCTGTTAGGAGCAGAAAAATAAAAATCTGGATTTTTGCTTGAGATTTCCTCTTTGATTTGTGATACCATATCTTTTAATATTTTTTGCGCTTGTTGAGTATGGGGCAACTTAATATAGATTACGGCTCTATCAATGCTTATTTCAACAATAGATTTTCTAACCGCAGTGTTAAAATCTGCATATATTGGATTAGATGTTTGAACTTGTGTTGTTTCAATCCCTTTTATACTTCGTTCGTTTTGAACTAAAAATCTTCTTAATTTAAACGTTAACCAGCAAGATTTTACGTAGTTTAAAATTGAATCATTCTTTAATCTAATGATTAGTTCAATGCTTACCGACAGAATAAAAAGTAAGAGTAAGACCATGCCCAAATTACTCATAAATTCTGATGCTCGTTGTAGGAAATCAGAGCAGTTCTTGAACAACTCTATTTTTGAGAGTTCTGAATTATTTTTCAATCCTAAAGCTAGGGGATGTAGCACAAAGTCAATGATGAAGTTAAAGAGTGTGAAAATGGGAAGTTTGATGTTGATGTTGAATGTTCTCATGAAGTATGATTTTGTCATAAAATCCCCTTTGCAGTATAGTAGGTTGGACAGAGGAGGGGTAAGACTTGATAAGGGTGTTCGTTATCAATGATTTGAATCAAGCCCGTTCCTTTTCCAATCGGGATGACAATCCCCTCTGGTTCTAGGTCTGGAAATAAGAATTGTACCGTCTTATTGTTAATATTCCCGATTTGGATATTGACATTGAGTTGTTCCCGAACTGACACAGGAATAGAATTATAATCAAATCTCTGACTAACAAGTAATAAGTGAACTTTTGTTGCTCTACCTAGAAGAGCTATTTGTGAAAGCAAAGAGAAAAACGAATCTTTAATCGCCTTGTTTGGCCCCTCGCTAAGTGCAAGAACTTCATCAATAACAATGGTTAAGTGATCAAATTTGTAATCAGATTTTTCAAATAAAATTCCTTGTCGTTCATAAATCAAGTCAAGTGCCTGACTTAATTTTTCATTGATTTGTGAAACAAAATCGGACTTGGAACGATTCTGTTCAGGATGAATAGCTACAATATTATTTTCTATTGCCCACCTGCTTGGTGTATCAAATTTAGGATCGATAATAATTAGCTCAGAGATAGGTTTAAGTAGGCTCAAGAAATAGGTTAAAGCGTATGACTTCCCACTTCCTGAGTTCCCTGCAATAGCGATAGAAGTTACTTTATTGTAATCAATGGATAGATTTTCCATTATAGGAATAATTGTACCTACTTGAGATGTAGCAAATGTTTCTAAATCTGAAATGACTAGACGCTTGCTTATTCCTTTTTCCCACGGGAAATAGAGAGCTCTTTGCGTGTGAATGTCAGAAGTTTCAAGGGGCACAAAATAAGCAGAGTTTTGCTTGAGAACGGTGTAATTAGGATATAATGCAGCATTGGCAATCAGAAAAATCTTTTGATAGAGCTCATCATCAATAATATAACCTGCTGGAAGGCGTGGGATAAATAGAAATCCATCAGGCATAACTTTAATATCAAAACTGTTGGTGTAGCTTGTCTCCCCTTGCATAAGGGCGCCGAGTCCCATGTTGAGACTCTGAAGTAGATACTGAGTGAGTTCTTTTTCGGTCATTATTTTACCTCCTTGATGTTGCTAGCACGAAAATAGACGTTGTACCCCACTTCGCAGGCTTCTAGGTTGTCAAAATCAACCATCGCCATATAGTCTGGAAGTGCAATCTCAGATTCAAACTTCACCTGAAATGGGGGCAGTCCTTTTTGAGAAAACCATGCTTTTTGAGCAATAATTTCACCTGTTGGCTGACCGTCTTCAAATTTGATTTGCGGTTCAAGTTCAGTACTCAGGCAGTGGATGGGGTGCTTAATATCGATGTATTCATTTGCTGTATTGCTTGAATAGCCACCTTTGCGATTGCGTGTCTTCATAGAGAAGTTACCTTTTATCTTTCGTTTTTTTTGGGGGGGTAGAAAATTTTCTATATGAAAAGTATCTCATATAATTACGTTGTATCAAATTCTGTATACTTTAGGGGTAGAATATCCTAAAAGCATACAATATTGGGTGCTTTTTAATCATAAATATGATATAATAGGTAAAATATTGTATAGGATAATATGTTTTTTTTATAAAAACGATACAACAAGGTAGGGCGATGAATGGATAAAGATATTTTTAGAAACACAGCTGATAGTATTGTAACAAAACTTATCAGTGACATTAAAAGTTACAAAAAAGTAAATAATTTACATCTTTACGAACTTCTTTATTCGAAAGATAATCAACGAATTATTAATGATAGTAATGGGATTGGAGAGCCTTATTACAGTTTTTCGAAAAGAACATCTACTGAAACCATGAGTCGTATTATAAATAGTAAGGGTAAGATTACTGATGAAGTCGCTAAACTTATTGCTGAAAATATGGGTATACCATACTCAACACTAGTATGGGGAGTGCATGAAAAGGGAATGAACCAGCACTATTTTAGATCTCATTATAATTTCTTTTGGGATGATGTGTTTTATGATGCTCTGCTTTCATCGAAATATAAATTTAAAGTAATCGAATTATTTAAAGATTATATTCCGTTTTCAAAATTTATAGTAAAAAATGAAGTTAGGCTTATTGATGATAAATCTGAGTTAGAAAAACTATTTAATACCGATGAATTTCGCCAAATAATTGTAGATGCAACAAGGAGATTTTTGCTTCTAGCTGATGCTTCAATGAGACTTGAAAATATTTCTGTTTGGCAATTATACACGCAGTATTTTATCTCCAGAGATAACACTTTAAAAAATTTGTCAAAGACAATTGATTCTTTTTTCAGTTTTTGCTATGAGGAGTATTTCCAGTTTGTAATTGATGCTCAGGGTAGTAACTACGGTTTAGAAGCATATAACTTACTGGAAGAGTGTGTCGAGATGACTCTAGTTGAATATGAGATGGAAAATCCTAATAATTGGAATGGGGTTAATCTATTAGAAGAAAGGAGTGACGAAATGAAAGAAGAGTGGATTTTAAAGAAAGAATTGGTCATAGATACGTATAATTTTGTCGATAGACTAGCTAACTATCAAAAGAGGATTGAAGAAATCACATTAAAATCAGAGTGGGAATATTAAAGTTGTAAATGTTGATATAAAGGGATTTCTAGGAGGTAGAGAAGCCTGCTTTTATTTTAATCCTGTAAAGGCATTCATGGTATAATAGAGGATGAATTCAAAGACTTGACAAGGAGTTTGTAGATGGTACAATTTACAGCACAGCACAGCACAGCACAGCACAGCACAGCACAGCACAGCACAGCACAGCACAGCACAGCACGGTAGTAACTACCTTTTTTCAGTATGCTCAAAAAACGTCGTCATTTTTGACGGCGTTTTTGCGTGAGAAGGAGTTATGATGGATAATCAAAGACAAAAAATGCTCCTTCAATTACTAGTAAAAGCTCAAGAAAAGGTAGCAAATGGAGAGGAAGTATCAACTGAATTTGCAAGAATTCTTTTTCCGCCTTCTCGTAAAGAGTATGAGCTAACTTATTTCGGTAAAGAAAGTGAACAGGCTATTATTAGTCAAACTTTTGCTGCACCGATTCAACCGGATAGACAATTTGGCGAAGTTGATGAATCTGGGTGGATAAATAAAATTATTTTTGGAGATAATTTGCAAGTACTAAAATCGTTGGTTGAAATGAAGAAACGAGGAGAACTAAAGAATGCTGACGGGACAGATGGAGTGCGATTAGTCTATATTGATCCGCCATTTGCAACTAAACAGGACTTTTTTAATAAAGATATAAAAGCCTATTCTGATAAACTTAAAGGAGCAGAATTTTTAGAATGGCTACGAAAAAGACTTATCTTATTGAGGGAAATTATTTCGGATGATGGTGTAATATGGGTTCACATGGATTATCGGAAAAGTCATTATGTGAAAATTTTGATGGATGAGATATTTGGAGAGGGAAATTTTAGAAATCAAGTATCTTGGAGAAGAGGTGTAGTCAGAGGAAGGAAAGGAGATGCGAAATTTCTTCCCTTTAATACTGATTATTTAACTATATACACAAAATCAGAAAATTTTACATGGAATAAAATTGAAACAACTAAGTACCTATCATTAGAAGAAGCAGATGTAAAATATAAAAAAGATTCAGATGGATATTATAGAACTTCTGATAAAGGCTCTTATTCTGATGAATCAATCATTAAATTTTCTGAACAAAATCGGATATATGTAACAAATGGTGGAAAATTAAAAATTTCAAAAGAGGGAAAAGTTAGTACAGATAAAGGCACTATTTCAATTAAATATTATAGGAAACAAGTTGGCAATCAAGTCGAAGAAATTTATCCTGCTGATAATCTTTGGGATGATATTGCTGGTATGGGTACAGTTTCCAATGAATACATTGGCTATCCTACACAAAAACCAGAAAAGTTGTTGGAACGAATAATAAATTCAACTTCAAATGAGGGGGACCTTGTTTTAGATTGTTTTGGTGGCTCAGGAACTACTGCGGCAGTAGCAGAAAAATTAGATAGACGGTGGATTACAGGGGACATTGGAAAGCTATCAATTTATACAATTCAGAAAAGAATTTTGAATATAGAAAATCATAGAGCGTTCACTGTTTATAATTCCGGGCTTTATGACGAGGAAAAACTGAATTCTTTTGATTCAGAACAATGGAAGCAATTTGCAATGGCACTTTATGATGTTGAACCACACACTCAAATTATTAAAGGCATTACTTTTGATGGCGTTAAAGATGGTTATCCTGTAAAAGTTTATTCTCCAAAAGAACTTGAAATTCTGGATGCCAATATCTCTGAAAGTACACTTGAAGAGATCTATCTAAGACTTGGTTCAAGTGCTGATAGTGAGATGTTTATCATTGCACCACAAGGGAAGTTTTCTTTTGCTGTGGATGAATATAATGGTGAAAACGATGAATGGGGCACGCTTTTCAATATTCTGCGTGTACCATATTCAATGTCTCAGAAATTTACAGATGGCTTTTCGGCAACACTTCAAGCGAATGATAGTGATTCGGTTAATGAAGCGATAGATTCAGTTGGTTTTGATTTTATTCGACCTCCGAAAGTTGACTTTGAACTTGATGGAGAGAATTTGATTATCAAATCATTTGAATCTTATTCACGAATAAAAGGACAAAATCAAGTCAATGATTTTGAATCTTTTGCTATGCTTCTGATAGATGTTAATTACGATGGTAAGGTATTTGATATGGATAAAGTTTATTATCGTGATGATTTTGATAAAGATACTCATTCTATCGAGTTTGATGAAAATCAAGTTGATGGACAAGCTATGTATATTTTTGTTGATAGATTTGGAAATGAGTTCAAGACTACAAAGGGAGGGATTGACTAATGGCTTATAAGGAAAGTGATTTAGTTTTAGAGGTTGGTAAAAGCGTGAATCCACAACTTTGGGATGAAGGTCTTTATCAAAATTTTTTGAGCTTGTTATTTAACAATCGTCCATATCAAAAAGATGCAACTGAAACAGCCCTTAGATTTTTGAATTCTGGTGAATATTCAAACATATCATCACTCGCAAAAGAAAATTTTGATAAAAATATTGTTATTCAAGAACGTTGGAATAATAATTTTAATTCAATGCAGAGTGATTTGGAGTTGGCTGATAAACTTTGTGCGACGCTAGATTTGGCGACAGGGACAGGGAAATCTTATGTAATGTTTGCTATTGCCATGATTATGCTGGCTTCAAAAAAGATCAGCCGTGTTTTGGTGCTTGTTCCGAGTTTAACTATTGAGAGGGAGCTCACGGATAAGTTCAAAGATTTATTAAGTAACGACCAATATAATAGAAGTTTGGGAACTGATTTTATACCACCTCAAATTTTGAATGGTGATAGTACTATTGTAGAAAATTCGATTACGATTGAAAATCGTAATGCGATCTATCAATCACAAGAAAATAGAAATTCGATAGCCGATAGTCTCAAAGGTAACGGCGAAACTACTTTAGTTTTGAACGATGAAGTTCATCATGTTTATTATTCTGAAAAAAATCAATGGAAAGATTTTGTTAGTAATGAACGAGATAATGATATTAATTTAAAATATATAATCGGCGTTACAGGAACTCCTTATAAAGGTAAAACGAGCTCAGGAACTCCTAATGAATATTTTTCAAATGTTATTTATCGTTTGTCATTGCGTGAAGCGATTGAAAATGGATTCGTTAAAGATATTGAATATATTTCAAAGGAAGATATCCCGACGGACAAAAATGAGCGTTGGCAAGTTATCTTAAACTCACATAATGAAATCGCAAAGAAGCTACCACAGGAGCTTGGAATTAAACCCATTACAATTATTGTTACCGATAAGCAAAACACGGCAGATACAAAAGCAAAGCAGTTCAAGGAATTTTTGAAGAAACAACGGAATATTTTAAATGATGAAGTTGATGAAATAGTCCTTTGTGTTCATAGTGGTGCAAAGGCTGCTCCTGATAGACTGAAATTGAAAAATGTGAACCAAAAAGGTAATCCTGTTGAATTTATTTTTAGTGTTTCAATGCTTACAGAGGGGTGGGATGTCAAGCGAGTATTTCAAATAGTTCCTGATGAAGAGCGTGCATTCAATTCTAAATTATTGATTGCTCAAGTTTTAGGGCGTGGTTTACGTATCCCTGATGATTGGCAAATGAGTTGGGGGATTCCAACGGTTAGAGTTTTTAATCATGAAAAGTGGTCAGCAAATGTTAGGGCGTTAGTTGATGAAATTTTACAAATTAGAAAAACTATTACCACAAGAGTGAATTCTGAATCTGATTACAATTTTAGGTTATTGACTGTTGAGTATGAAAGGAAAGAGGATGCAAAAGAATATCTAAAAATGGGCTCATACAATCTTTGGGAGAATGGGGTAAAACTTCCAACAGATAAAGTTTCAGGCAAAAGCACAATGACTTTTGAAAATGTTAGAAATTCGATGACAAGTGAAATTTCAGCAACTTACAATCATCAAGTCTTTACAGTTGAAGAGGTTGCAGACACTTTATATCATAGGTTTGAAGATATTCCTGATAAAACGCTTATTTCAGAGTACCAAGCATTGTGGCCTAAGGAAAAAATTATTCAAATGATTCAAGAATCTTTGGATAAAAGCAGTAATGAAGTTATAACAAAAAGTTTAAGAAATAAATTGTTGAGCTCTATGAGTGTTATTTTTCGTGACGTTTCAAAAGTTGTAACTTATAAAACTTTACCAACAAAGTATTCTGAAGTAGATACAAAAAATTTACCTAAAAATACAAACGATTTAACACGGTTTACGAATAATTGTGTTTTATACTACAGTGTTGATTTTGAGAATAGCTTAATTGATGATGCAAGTAAAGCTAGTTATAAAGAAATTTCGGACTCGTCAAAGGGTTTTAAAAATTTTAAGATTGATAATAAATTCAATTTTAAAACGCCGCAATTTGGAATTGTGACAACGGGTATACCTGAAAAGAAATTCTTAGATGAACTAATTAAGCTAGAAATTGCAAAGTCTATTGACTCTTTTATAAAGTCGGATGACATGAGTTTTTATAAAATAGAATATGTTTGGCAAAAGGGAAGTCATCATCAAAATGGTCAATTTAATCCGGACTGGTTTATAAAGCAAGGCGACCTTTATATTGTAGTAGAGACAAAAGATGATTCACAGCTCAATGATCCAGACATAGAAAACATTGGTAAAAATAAGGCGGCAATAGCCCATTTTAAACAGATAAATGAGCATTTACAAGATCAGAGGAAGAGGACTAGATATAAATTTAATTTCCTAACTCCTAAAGATTATGATACTTTTTTTAGTAACTTAAAATCTAAGAAGGCGGAAAATTATACAAGTAACCTTGATATAAAACTGGATGAATAAAAAATCAGCAAATTCATGCTGATTCAATGTATTCATTTTCTACTATCTTGGTGCAAGTCTGGTGCAAACTCAATCTATAAATATCAATTTTTATCCATATCTATCATTTTTGAAAAATCTTTAATGGCGTAGTTAAGCGGATTGTTAAGGATTAAAATTGATAGGAATGGAAAAAATGTTTTAGTAAACGTTAATATTTTGCTCAAAACGTTAATATTTACAATTTGAACATCTCGCATATCGCGAGGTGTTTTTTTATGTCAAATTTCCGAAAAATTTTGTTACCATAAAAGATAGGACTAAAATATTTTTGAATCATGTGTATAGATTTGGCAAATCCATTCGTTATATTTATGAAACCGATGAAAAACCGCGAAATCGCAGAAAGATTTTGAGCGGACGTCAGTTCGCGAATGACCCTGCTTGGACGAAGCGTTAGTGTAGGTCAAGTTTCAAGATTTTATGAAATGAAATCGTAGAAAGGAGGTAGCACTTGAAATTAGATGGATTTGAGCAGATGTTAGTAGAACTTGCGCGCGAAGTTTCCTACTATCTGCGCAAAAATGGCGCCAGTTATGAAGATGCGGAAGATATTGCGCAAGATGCTCTGGTTAAGATTATCGAAACGAGTCATGTGCTACCACCGGACACGATGAGAGCTTGGCTTTATAAGGTGGCGATTAATCAGTTTCGAGATTTATATCGGCGAAAACAACGCTATGCTGAGATTCTAGAAGTTCAGTTTGCGACCTTTGATGCACATGTTACAGCATTTGAGATGGAGAATCTGGAAGATGTTTACGTGAGTCGATCCTTGCATTTACTCAAACCGAGATATACGGAGCTGTTACTCTTGCGATATGATGAGACATTGAGCCATGAGGAGATTGGTTTCCTCTTGGATATGAAATTAGACACGGTCAATACGACACTATACCGTGCTAGAAAAGCGTTTAAGAAAATCTATTTGGAGGTAAAAGAAAATGACGAAATTTGATGCGGATAAATTTGAAGAAGTGGTGAAAAAAAGTAAGCAGAAAAATCGGAAGAAAAGTATTTTGACGGTGGTGATTTCTGTTGTTTTGTCAATTATCTTTGTTTTGGGGATATTGTTTGGTATTTTTTGGATGAACGATCGTCATGGTTATGAAAATGCTAAATATCTTGAGGTGAAAACACGATTCATGACACCAAATGTGCAGACACGTAACTTGCCTCAATCAGATATTGGTTTATTTAATGGTAAAAATACATCAGTTGTCCAAAAAGATGTTGATGGTTATCCATTAGAGTGGGGGGATATAACAGGGATTTATAATATTTTAAGTAAGTTAGGAAAGGTAGACATCTATAGTATAGGTGGCAAATCCTATCCTGAAGGTCGAAGAATGAACTTTTTCAATCCGAATATCACTTACAAATATATTACGGCTGATATTCAGGATAAAGCCATTAAAGAAAAAAATTATACAAAGAAAAAAGAAAAGAACGGGTCATCATGGACGAGATTTCCAGAAGATTTGTATGAAAAAATCACTTACCCGAATGATTTAGAAAATATTGTCAAAACAGAAAATCGTGTGGTTGAAGTCGGTATCTCTTTTGACAAACCCTATACTTATGAAGAAGTCCAAAAGATGTTACCTGATAATCTGACACAAGCATGGTATTGGGTGAGTGAAGGCGAGCAAGCGAGTAAGAAAACAGAACATATCCATTTGAATGATGCAGATGAGGCTATATTTACCCCGACAGTGACCTTTGGCTACTCAAATAGTAGTGATTTCAAATATGGAGATCTTCAATTAGGCGACTATTGGAAAGGTGATAATGGTCTTAATACAGCTTTTGAAATGCTGAAAACAGATTACTCGCTCAAGATGGAGAAGGATGAACAGAAAATTTTGGACGGCATTTTGAAAAATAACCGTTTAGAAAATAAAAAAGATATGCTGCTCAATGGCATTGTCTTAACAGGCAGAAGTGAAAACTTTAAACAATTAGAAGGTAAATCTTGGATACAAGCAGCATCAGCTGGTGCGAGTGCGGAGATTGTACCTTATATTAAGCCCACCAAATAATAGCAATGGTATTTTAAGATTGATAGGAAATGCCCCACTTTACTAAATGAAACAGGACTTTCCCCTTGACCCTAACGTAAAGTCATAGTTTATAATAGAGCTATAGTCAGGAGGAACATATGAACATCAAAGAAGTCGCTAAACTTGCTGGTTTCTTACACCATTACGATAAGATTGGTCTACTAGTACCGACTCGAAATGCGTGGCATGACTAGCGATTACTCAGACGAAGATTTGGAAAAACTCCAGCAAATTTGTTTTTTCCAAGGCTTGTGGTTTTCTATTAACGGAGATTCAGAGCCTGCTTGACAGCTCAACTTTTGATAGACATCAGGCATTTGAAGTGCAGAAAAGTTTAAGGTTTTTGATTTTACAAAGGCAAATCCCTATGAAAAAGAAGCGATTGAACGCTTTGGAACAGATGCGATAGCGCACACGAAGGAGAAAATTGACAGTCTTTCTGACTCTGGCAAGCAAAAAATGTCTGAAAAAATGAACCAATTATTTCACGACTTGGCAAAGCTTAAGGACGAACAGCCTACCTCCCCCATTGCGCAAGCTGCCATTGACAACATGTACCACGTCTTCAACGACACTTTGGGCTATCACTACACCTTAGAGGTCTTTGCAGGCCTTGGGCAAATGTATCTGCAAGACGAGCGTTTTACAGAAAACTTGAGACAGTATGGTGAGGGATTCCCAGAATTTTTAGCGGCAGCGATGACAGATTACGCCCAAAAGGCTTAAGGCTAGTCTTTGCAAATTCTCCTTAGATAGGCTATACTTTGAGTTAGGAAAGCGTATTCAGATAAAGGGAGAAAGATAAAATGCCAATCAAATTAATCGCTACAGATATGGATGGGACCTTTTTAAATAGCCAAAAAGACTATAATCGCAAGCGTTTTGCTGACTTATATGCTGAGCTGAAAAAACGCGACATTAAATTTGTCGTTGCCAGTGGCAATCAATCTTTTCAACTCAAATCATTTTTTTCAGATATTTCAGATGAACTGACTTTTGCAGCTGAAAATGGGGCACATATCATTAGCAAAGGAAATGATTTATTTGCAGCCGATATGCCATACGATGCCTTTGAGAAAGCCTTGGCGATTTTAGCAGCTGATCATCAAGGAGAAGGCATTATCTGTGGGACGAAATCAGCCTATATTTTGGAGACAGCACCTGAGGCATTTTACAACTATACTCACCAATATTATCATCGGCTGGCAAGAGTGCCAGACTTATCAGCTATGTTTGAAAAAGATACGATTGTCAAAATGACTTTCAACTTTCCAGAACATCTTGTCGATGAAAAATTGGCACAATTAACCAATGCCTTACAAGGCGTGCTGTTTCCAGTCCCTACTGGCGATGGCGATATTGATATTCTAGTGCCAGATATCACCAAAGCGAGTGCACTGGCACAACTTGGCAAATTATGGAACATCAAACCAGAAGAAATGGCAGCCTTCGGTGATGGAGGCAACGACCTTGAAATGCTACAATTTGTCGGTCACGGTTATGCCATGAGCAATGCCATCCCAAGTATCCAAGCCATAGCAGACTATGTCATCAGGAGTAATGATGAAGAGAGTGTCTTAACCCAAATCGAGAAAATCCTTACGGCGAATGACTAGCAAAAAATCTCATCCAGAAATGATGAGATTTTTTATATTTAATCCTCTTGCTGATAAACCTGTTCACAAATCCAAGCGGTGCGCAAGGCAGACTCAATCGTAGACGGACAGCTCCCTTGACCGTTTAACTCATCCACAATCGTCTGAATTAAATTTTGATGGACATGTTCAATCGTGCCCACTGGAATGGCCGTTTCTTGTTCGGCAGTCTTAAGCTGAATGGGGTCGTTGGTAAAGCAGCCAAAGTTAATTTCACCTTTTGACCCCACGATTTGGATATTATCTGCGGTAGTATCAGTCGTAAAGCACCAATTGCCTGTCCCTGTGATGTTATTTTTAAAGGCAAAGGACAAGGCAACATTATCTTCTGGCTCATAATAGCCTGCCTGATTCACGCTAAAGGCTGCAACTTTTTCAATAGCACCAAAGAAAAAGTCCAGAATATCAAGTGTATGCACGGCCATATCCATAAAAATGCCACCACCGGAAATCTCAGGCTGCACATGCCAATGTGTGCCATTGATTTCATCTTTAGCAGCAGGTCGATAATAAGCAACATTAACAAAGCGCACATCACCGATAGCACCTGATGCTAATAGCGATTTGACTTCAGTAAAGCGTGGTAAAGTCCGGCGATAGTAGGCGACGAAGGCTTTGACTTTTGCTTTTGTAAAGGCTTCTGAAATCTCTAAGGCTTCGTTATAGGTCAGTGCAATAGGCTTTTCGATATAGCAGACTTTACCAGCTTCAGCACAACGAATCGCATAGTCTTTGTGTGAGCCAGGAGGTGTCGCGATATAGACCGCATCTACCTTAGGATCGGCAAGCAAGTCATCGACTGAGGCGAAAACCTTCTCGACATGGTGACGTTTGGCATAATCTTCTGCTTTAGCTAACGTTCGATTGGTGACACCATATAAGACAGAATTTTTCGCCTTGTAAAATCCCGGTCCACTTTTCTTTTCTGTGACATCGCCCATGCCAATCATCGCCCAATGAATTGTTTTCATAGTCATTTTCCTTATCTTGTCATTTTTTGTAAGTGTTTTCATTTTCAATTATACCATGACAAAGAAAAAAGAAAGACTCGAAAGTCATTTCTTTTTGAAGGTTTTGTAAGTATCATAGCGTTTTCGCAAACTTTCCAAGGCTTTCTTTTCAGTCTGGTGTTTCGCATTTGGAAAGGCCTTGAGTATCCGCGCCCGTATCCTTTTTTGATGTGCCATGAGGGTCTCAATCTCAGTCGTCAGAGTTTCAGTCAGCTCATCTTTATGGCTATCAAATTTCTCGGATGCGTCCACAGCGAAATTGCCGAGATTCTCGGCCAAGGTGTCGCTGCCACGGCGGATCATGCGTGAGAGTTCATGCACCTGCTGTAAATCGCGGTTGAGGTGAGCGATGGCAACCACTGTGATGATGATATCGGTGAGCAAAATGAGGTAAAAAATGCTGATGATAAGGGTGACCGGCAGGGTCGGCAAGTGTTCCCAAATATTAGCGATAATCGGTTGGATGATTTTAATCAGAAAGACCCCCGCAAGGCCCCACATCAAAGAAAATTTCAGGCAAATAAAGCCACCGATATTAAAAGGTTCTTGGGAATAATCCCACCACCTCATATGGCACAATTTTTCTAAAATATAGCCACCGACTAATTCAAGCAAGCTTGCGATGAGGACGGAAGCCAAGAAAAGGAGGGGGAGATTATCCGCAATCGGGTTTAGAAATAGAATAAAGAGCACCGCACCAAACCCATAGATGGGGCAGACAGCACCGTTTAGAAAGCCACGATTGACAAATTTACCAGTATTGACCGAGGCATAAACGACTTCGAGACACCAGCCAAGAAAGGCATAGGCTGGAAAATAGGTCAGAAAAGTTAGCACGACGTGGTCAGATAGCATGAGCGCCCCCTCTTTTTTGATGAGATTTAGCTGAATCATTAGATATGTTATCTTTATCTTATCATATTGTTTGGAAAATTGTGTGCCAGAAAAGGTTTATGGTAAACTAAGGATAAAATCAAAACGATCTTTAGGATCACCTGAAGGTCAAAGGAAGAAGTGACATACGATGAAAATGAGACATGCCCAATCAGATATTAGGAGTGCGTTGCTTTATCTTATCGAAGATGGAACAGACAAGATTTTAGCGGTCGCATCGGCAGTAGAAGAGGCAGATTTAGATACTTTTGAGTGTTGGAATAAGCAAGTGATTAATTGGTATGATTTATCCAGAGTTGCTGTGTGTCAAGCTGCCCAAGGACGAGGCCTTGCTCAAGAGCTGATTTCAGCTATCATTGATAAATTGAGAGACATAGACAGTGTAGACTTACGTCTATTTGTCTCTCGTGATAACTGGTCTGCTCTAGCTTTATATAAAAATTAGGCTTTAAACAGGTCGGTCAATGCTTTGCCTATGGAGCAGACTGGGATTGTTATGAGCTGATTTTATCGAAATAATTTTAAAAATAATAGGCTAGGAAGAAAATACTCGGTCATCCAAAGACAAAAAATGCTTCCTTTACCAATTTGGTATTGTTTTGGCAAAAGAATACCAATTTCGCACAAAATTAGCTGTTTTTAACCAATTTCGTATTGTTTTGCCAAAACAATACGAATTTCGCATAAGGATTGAAAGGAGTTATAGCTTATTTTTAAAGTTCTTTGTCTTAGTTTCATCTTTCTGAGCATATCGGTGCATCAACTTTGGAATTTCAGTAGAAATCTGTGTTGGTAAAACGACATATTGTTCTCTTGCCAAATCGTCAGCAATCGCTGAATGGGCGTAGACTGCAGCTAAGACTGCTTGTTCAAGCGATGCATGGAATTGCCCAGAAAATCCTGCAATCATCCCAGCGAGCGTGTCGCCCATGCCACCAATTGCCTGATGTGGTCCGCCGATGGTGAGTTGGTATACTTGATGGTCTGTGTAAATTTCTGTTTGATATTTCTTTAAGACAAGAATGGGTCTTGGTTTGAATGTTGTCAATGTAGCTAAGTTTTTAGTCGGTGTTTGTCTTGCAATCTCAATCTGGCTCAAACGCTGCCATTCCATCTGGTGGGGTGTTAAAATAAGACGCGCATTTGGCAAGTCGAGCTGGTGTTCAGCCAGTAAAGTCAGGGCTGAACCATCCAAAATTAAAATCTGTTCAGTTTTGACCTTGCTTAATGTCGCAGTCAAAATCGCCAACTGTTCTCCTAGTCCCGATCCGATGAGGATAACATCAGCTGACGCGATAAAAGGTGTCAAATCTTGTGCATAGTCTGTGACCATTGCCTCGGGTAAGTGGCTGTGAAGGGCTGAAAAATTACTGGGATGGGTCGCAATGGTAACGAGACCCGCACCGCTATGAACTGTTGCGAGGGCGTTCATGATGACGGCGCCGCCGTACTGTTCAGTACCTCCGATAATCAGAATACGGCCATAATCGCCTTTATGCGTGGCGTTAGCGCGCTTGGTAATCGTCTGTCCGAGAATTGCTTGTGTCAGTTTCATTATCATCTTATGACTATATCACTCGCCATTTTCGCGGAACCAAGCCTTATCGCTAGCTTCATTTTCCGTTAAAACCTTGTGCATGGTGCGCTGGGCTTGAGGGACAAACATTTGCGGTTCAGGAGAGATGGGCACCCACTTGACTTCAAGCGTTTCATCGCCATCTGCTTGGACGCACCCACCGACGAGCTGAACCTCAAAGCCAACGGCGATATTTTCCTGCGCATCGCCCCAAGCATTTTTATCGGTAATATGCGTGGAAATCCCTAAAATTCGGACAACTTCAACATCAAGCCCAGTTTCTTCCTTAAATTCACGGACGACCGCCTGCATCGGTGACTCGCCATAATCCAGAAAACCACCCGGGAAGCCCCAGCCGCTATCAGGCGAATCTGCACGCCGTTCCAGCAAAATCTCCGTTCGGTCGGCATTCCACAGCACACCAAAAGCTGTCACGAAAATCATGCCTTGATGCCCGACTAGCGCCCGCATATCTGCAATATAATTTTTCTCCGTCATAAGTCACTTCCTTTGATATTGATAACTAAATCTTATCATAAACTTTTACTATTTTGTTATAATGAAAAGATGAACTCAGAATCTTTACTCAAACCCAAGGAAAGAATCGACCAGCTAGCGACGAATGACGTGAAAATCATCCAGTCACGGGATGTTTTTTCCTATTCAGTCGATGCCGTGCTCCTCAGCCGTTTCCCCAACATCCCCAAGCGGGGACAAATCGTCGATTTATGCGCGGGAAATGGTGCAGTCGGCCTATTTGCAAGCAGCAGTACAAATGCAAGCATCGTTGCAATTGAAATCCAAGAACGCTTGGCAGATATGGCCACGAGAAGTGTGCAGTTGAACGGGCTAGAGCAGCAAGTGCGCGTGATTCAGGATGATTTAGCTAAGACACTAGACCATCTCAAGCCTTCCAGTACAGACTTGATTTTCTGCAATCCACCTTATTTTAAGCTAGATGAACACTCACGAATTAATGAAAGCGAGCATTATCTGTTAGCGCGGCACGAACTCGCAACCAATCTTGATGACATCTGTCGCATCAGTCAACAATTGCTCAAAACTAACGGTCATCTGGCCATGGTCCACCGACCTGACCGATTTTTCGAAATTATTCAAACCATGACACAATACAATCTAGTCCCCAAACGCATCCAGTTTGTCTATCCAAAAGCAGATCGAGATGCTAATATTCTACTGATTGATGCTATTAAAGATGGTAAAGCTGGTGGCGAGAAATTCCTACCACCCTTGATTTTGCACAAACCAGATGGCAGCTATACAGACGAGGTACATCACATCTACTATGGCTAACTACTATTTTTATGTGCTCTTGTGTGCCGACCAGTCGCTCTATGCAGGTTATACTAATGACTTAGAAAAACGAATTAAGACCCACAATGCAGGACAAGGTGCTAAATATACTAAAGCCAGACGACCAGTCAAGTTAATTTATTCTGAAACTTTTCCAGATAAATCACAAGCCTTGAAACGGGAGTACTGGTTCAAAAAAACCTTGAGAACACGTCCAAAAAAAAATGCCTTTCTCCGTGAAAAAGGCATCGTGATAACAGATGGACAGGTGACATCTCTATAAAAAGTTATGATAAAAACCCACCTAAGTCACGGATGATTTAGGGTGGGTTTACACTATTAGTAAATTAAGTCAAAGATTTCCATCGCCACAAGGTCGATGCTATCGAAATCAGAAGTTTCCTTGATTTTAGGATATTTTACGATGAAGACTTGGTTTTCGCCATCAAAGCTGACAGTGATTTGAACTTCTTCGTCTTTTTCAAAGTTAAACGTGTCTTTTGGATCACCTGATGCGACAAGTTTTTCCAATCGGTTGAGAATAGCAGAGAGATGAGATTTCATTTTATACAGATTCCTTTATGATGTAAGATATTAAAACGATTCAATGAATCGTTTTAACGTTTATTATTTTAACTTTATTTTACCATATTTATTGAGAATTTTGGCGTGTTTGATTGCTTTTTTCGCAAAATAGGCAACTTTTTTTGGCGTTCTGGCAACGGTTTTAACCGTTTTTGCGGGTGCTTGGCGAACCATTCGCGCCGTCCGTCTTGGGATAGTCTCCCCTTTTTGCGCCAGATATTGATCATTTGAGATGATTTTATCCAGATAGAATTCGTAGACACGCAAGGCAAAGTTTTCTGCCGAAATGTCGTAGAGTTTTTGATCATAGCGGGCTTGATCAAAGTCAGGTGTTTCTGTAATCGCGGCTAAAATAGTCGCTGCAATATCATCATCGCTAGAAAAAAGACGACCAAAGACAGGTTCGGTGATCAGACTTTTGAGATAGGCATTATCTGTCGCTAAGACTGGCGTGCTAGATGCCAGTGACTCAATATAGGTCAAGCCTTGTGTCTCACTAGTTGAGGCTGAGATGAAGAAGTCCGCTGCTTTATAGTAATAAGCTGTTTGATTATTGTCAACAAGACCAGTGAAAATGACGATGTCATCAAGTGCTAAGTCCTTGACCAGCTTTTTGAGTTTATCTTCATAAGGACCACTCCCGACAATCACAAGTTTGACCTTGATTTGCTCTCGTACCGTTACTAAGCTCTTGATAATTGACTGGATGTTTTTTTCTTCGGCAATGCGGGATAATGACAGTAACATCGTTTCATCAGGTAGAATACCAAGGCTTGTCCGCAATTTCTCGCAATCCGCTACTGAAATTTCAGGTCGGACAAATTTACTCAACTCAATCCCAGTTGGAATCACACGTTTTTCAAGGCTGACACCATAACCATTGACAATGTCTAGGACGATTGCGCTAGGCACAATAATGCCATCCACGCCAAATAAATAACTCTTGATGACATATTTGACCATACCCGGTCGAAGAATTTTTCCCTTGGCAATATAATGGACATAATCTTCATACTTGGTATGCAAGGTATGGATGACAGGAATCTTAAGCTGTCTCGCCACAAGTTTCCCAAGAATGCCGACCCCAAACTCAGTTTGGGTATGAATAATATCGAGATGATAGGTTTGGGCAACCTGATAAGCAGCGACTACGCCTTTGAGCACAATCCGACGTTCTGCCAGTGAAATCAAAGGAATACTGCTCAAACGAATAACGTTGTCTAGGTCATCAGTCGGATCAGCATGGGGGTCTGTTGTCGTAAAAATAAAAACCTGATGTCCCATCTGGGTAAGTTGATTGGCTAAGGTTTCGATTGATGTGGCAACGCCCGAAACCTGTGGTAAATAAGAGTCAGTAAAAAGACCAATTCTCATAAAAACTCCTTTAGAGATTGAAAACGACGCATACTTGAGGCAGTCAAGATAATCAAGACTGAGCAAGTAGTAGCTGTCGTTAGTAGCTGCCTCAAAGGCATATTAGTTGTCTAAAACTTGTTGATAAGCTGCGACGAGTTGACTTGAGATACTCTCAATCGATCGACTTTCAGCGACACGATGACCGATTTTGCGTTTGTCTATCTTGCCGTCTAGCACCTCTCTTAAGGCAGAGACAAAGTTCGCATTCGTTGAGACAAGAGTGGCTGCAGTATCATCCAGCCAGCCACCATAGACAGGAATATCGCGTGCGACAACATTTTGATCGGATGCGAGAGCCTCTAGGACGACAATCCCTTCAGTTTCCTCATGCGACGGGAAAAAGAAGACATCACTTGCGGTCATCGCGCCTTCATAAATATCGCCCTTGATATAACCCGGAAACTCGACATTGGCAGGGTGATTTTTCTTGACCAAGCGCCGTACCCAACCGGGAACAGTCCAAAGATTGGTCTCGCCAAACCAGATAAAGCGCACATCTGGCATCATTTCAGCGACTTTAACGAAATCATCGATACCCTTGCGCTTGAAATAAAGCGCCGCACACATGACGATTTTTTGGTCAGGTAATACGTGGAAGTGAGTTTTAAAAGCCTGCTCTTTTTTGGGAGACTGGCGATACTTACTCAGGTCAATACCGTTTGAAATGGCGACAACAGGAGCGTCGACACCGTAGGAGGTGATGAGTTGCTTAGAATACTCGGTTGGTGTAATCACCAAATCCGCATGCCGGTATAAAAAAGTCAAGTATTTTTTGACGAATGGCGCTAATAAATTGGAGCCGATAAAAGAATTTCTAAAATCTTCCATTGTAGAATGACCGTGGTAGATGACTTTTTTTCCCATTCGCTTGGCACGAAAAAGCAGCATGACGCTTTTAATGCCGTAAGTGTTGATATGTGCGATGTCAAAATCCTCGTGGGGATTTGTTGTATAGTCAATGCCAGCAATATCTAATGCTCGCTTTTGATGGTGGATGGCGCGGCCAATGCCAGATTTACGTAGGAACTTTTCGGCCTCTAAATAGAGTAAAATTTTCATAACTTATGTCCATTATATCAGAAAATGACTAGGAAACATCAGACTTACGGTGTAAATTCCAGAAAAAGCAACTATTGATGAAAAAAATGATATTTTTTTCAAAAAAGGCTTGACCCATTTTCAGTTTTACGATATAATGATTTATGTTGCTGAAGAAATCAGTAACATATGATTACCTCGGTCCGTTGGTCAAGGGGTTAAGACACCGCCTTTTCACGGCGGTATCACGGGTTCGAATCCCGTACGGACTATCTCAAACTTTCGTCAGATTAGACGGAAGTTTTTTGTATGTTTTTTTGATAGAGCCCTAGCATGAACATTGTGCTAATTACGTTAATCGTTGAGTTGCTAAAAAATAAAGGTTGGGACAAAAGTCAGAAATTGCTTATTTTTGACAAATTTTGAAACTGAAAAACCGCATGAAATCAACGTTTCTAGAAACGAATTTCATGCGGTTTTCGTATTTCTGAGACTTTTGCCCCAGCCTCTATTTTTGTATGGCTTATTTATCTTGTTCAGACTTGGCAGATTCAGCATCTTTAAAGTCTAACTTATCAGAAGATGTTGCGAGTTTAACAGTCGCTGTTTTTTCTTTACCGTCGCGATAGTAAGTGACTTTCATGTCGTCGCCAATACTATATTTGTAAAGGGCGCTTTGAAGTTCAGTACTTGTCGTCACTTTAGTATCACCGATTTTTGTGATCACATCATATTTTTTAAGACCAGCAGTATCGGCTGGCAGGCCTTTTTGGATATTGATGATGACGATGGCTGCTGTAACGCTCTTAGGAAGTTTAAGTTCTTCGATAGCGCGCGAGTTGATGCTCGTGAGATCCTTCATTTGCACGCCAAGGGCTGGGCGTTTGATTTCGCCATCTTTTTCGAGTTTGTTGATGATTTCTACAACATCATTAGATGGAATGGCAAAGCCCATGCCTTCAACAGAAATATCTTGTGATGATGAGCCTGTCGCAGAGATTTTACTTGAGTTGATGCCGATAACTTGACCTTCGACATTGAGCAAAGCACCGCCTGAGTTACCGGGGTTAATCGCGGCATCTGTTTGGATGGCGTTGACATTGACGGATTGGTTGCTTTCGTTTTGCATAACGACCTTGCGTGATAGGCTAGAGATGATGCCTTCAGTGGCAGAGTTAGCGTATTCACTGCCGAGCGGAGATCCGATAGCAATCGCAGGCTCTCCAACGGTGAGTTTAGAAGAATCACCAAATTCAGCGACTTTTGTGACTTCTTTTGATGGAATTTTGATGACCGCTAAATCGCTATAAGCATCTTTCCCGACTAAGGTACCTTTGATCTTACTGCCATTTGAGAGCATGATTTCGAGAGAGCTTGCGCCATCAACGACATGGTTGTTGGTAACGACATAGGCATAATCACCGTCTTTTTTGTAAATGACACCAGAACCTTCACCTGCAGCTTGTTCCTTGCCATCACTTTTATCATTAGATGAGCTATCTCCAAATAAATCATCTAATGAATTGCTTGAAGGCGCTTTTTGATAGTTAATCACAGAGACCACGGCATCTGAGACTTTAGCAATCGCTTTAGTCGTGTTACTCGATACTTTATAGGAAACATTAGATACTTTACTTGTACTTGCTTGATTAGTTGTGGTCGGTGCAACACTAGTAAAATGGTCATAGGCGATATTACCGCCCAATGAAACAGCACCACCGATAACACCGGCAGCTACTAATTTTGCAATCGTTTTTTTACTATTTTTCATATGTTATGTCCTCTATATTTTATTGTTGATAGCTTAAGTTTAACGCCTACTACTTAATCATACCTTAAATCTAAGTATTTGTTAAATATTTAGTAGTTGATTATGAAGTGTGTTAGAAAGTTATACACATTTTTGTGGATAAATCAGGTGGTTTGTGAAGAAGTGTGTAAAAAACCATGAGTTTTCCACAAAAATGTGGAAACTTTTGTGAAAATGTGGATAAATCAAGTTTTCACAGCTTTACATTTCTTTTCTGTTGTGGAGAAAAACAAGGCTTATCAGTTACAAATGCCAAGGATTAATAAAGAGCTTTAACAAGAACAGATAAACAGTAAATTGTAAAAAGTAGAGCGAATCATAGCCCTACTTTTTTGTTTTTATTAGCAACTCATTTAAGTAGAAACCTTCGTTTATTTCTAAATTTCCAGATAAAGCATATACGGTTAATATATAATTATGGTCTTTATCTGGCGGTGTCGGTCCAACAAATAAGTTCTCAATTTCAGAAAAATCGTCTTGTAAAAGTCCACTAGCAAAACTATTTTTTCCTCGAAGTTGTTCAGCATTTTTTAGACGACTGAAATTTTCAATGATTTCTACTATTGTATTTGTAACAGGAATATCAGTCACTACCCAATGAATCCACGGAAAACCGCATACGGCTACTGCATCGAAATCAATCATTGTAATCGCTAGTGATTTTGTCCCTTTTGGTAAATCCGTTACAGAAAAGGGAAAAGAACGAATAGGATTACCAGAAATCATATCATTTGGTTCTGCTCCTTTTCCAAATTTAGTCGGTATAATATTATTTGTAAAATCAATTTCAATTTTCATTTGTATTCTCCTCGAATTTTCTGTGGGCTAGCGATAATTGTACACAAGCATAAATATTTCCGCACTATTCAAAGTAACTGAAATATTATCGTGAAGTTTCAGAGTTAATATCGTCTGAGGATGTGTTGACCCCGATGATAAGTCTAAAAAAGCATTCCTGTAATAGTTAAATAAACCTGTTGATTCAGTAGTAAGATTAAAGCTATCAATAAAGAAATTTCTGAAAACTATGGTAATTGATTTTTCAGAAAAAAGTAAGTTTAAAAACATACAACTATTTGTTTTCCTCTGAAATTCTTCAGTGTTCTCAATATCCAATGTTTGAATTAAAGCAGAATCTTCACCAGCTTTTAGAGAGTGCTAATTTCCAATAAAAGTTGAGTGATTATTGCACCGATTAAATTCGATACGATTAATAATATCACTCAATCTATAGTTTTGGATAATTCACTAAAAATTGACTATTTTCTTTATTCCTCTTTGTTGCATACCATCACAATTGTATTGTCCTGAATAAATATCAGTTGCCACCTCCATATAGTAAGGATACCTGAAAAATGACAAGAATTGAATTCGGAAAAGCTTGCTATTCTATTAGGGAAAAGTTTAGTGACTGTCTTTGAGAATAGTGCTATAATTATGGGGATTTCACTTCACAATATAAAAATAAACAAAGGGGATGTAGCTTATGAATTTGGATTGGTACTATACGTTTTTAGTTTTAGCAGAACAATTAAATTATAGAAAAGCTAGTGAGAAACTATTTCTAACTGAACCTACCTTACATCAACAAATCAAAAAATTAGAAAATCATCTTCAAGTTGAACTATTTGAATCAATCGGACATACTTTATATTTAACTAGCCTAGGAAAAGATTTTATACCTCTAGCAAAAGAAATAATTGAAACCTATGAAACTAATACTGATAAGATAAAACTAATCAGTAAAAAAATCACGAAACATCTTGATATTGCTGTGTCACCTTATATTGCAAACTATTTGATGCCTAAATTTCTTCCCTTATTCTTTCAAGAAGAACCTCAAATTGAGATTTCAATCACAGTTCTCGAAAAAATTTCAACTGAAATTGCAAATAATACGTTTGATATTGGGATTGACCGAGAAGAACCATATCATAAGAAATTGCATATTGAACAAATTTGTGAGGGAAAAATTCAATTATTTGTACCAAAATTAGAAGAAAATCTCAAAATAACTTCTGAATATGAGTTTTTCAAAAAATATCGTATTCTAACAGATAATCATCCTAATTATTGGGATGATTTAAAACAGAAAATTCGCCATTTAATGCCTAACGCTGACTTTATTTCGATAAAAGATATTGCTGTATCTGAAAAGTTAATTGAAAATAATGAGGGAATATCTTATCTTCCTTCATATTTATTGGTCCATGCAAATGATAAAATAATTGCTATTCCCCCTAATGAAATACCTTCGCCTATATCCTATACTTTTATTATCAACCTGAAAGAAAACGATGAAATTACAAGATTCAAAAATTCATTTAGAAAATTCATAGAAAATGAACAATCTAAAGTAAAATTACATAGTAAACAAAACTCTTGATTATTGCCGTGCTCAAAATAGAAAACAAGTATGACAAAACATGATAGTTAAATAAATATCTATAAAAAAGAAAGCTGATTATTATGATAAATTTTGAACAACAGATAACCCCTTTAATAGTTATTTGTTTTAGTGAACTCAGGAAAAACAAAAGATAGAAAAATTTCGTCCGATTTGATCGCTTATGAGCGAAGTCCTAAAAGCGGAAATTTTGTATCTGATACTTTATTAGCGTGTTATGTTGACTACTTTTCTCTATCAAAGAAAGTAGGAAAAAAACACTAAGCCACTTTGTTGGACTTTCTAGATATGCCATTAGCATCTAATTAAAGCGAATTATCGTCGCTTTATCAAATATGTTATAATAAAACCATGAAAATAAAGATTGTTAGTGTTGGAAAAATAAAAGAAAACTACCTCACAGCTGGGATTGCAGAGTATGTCAAGCGCCTATCGCGTTTTGGTCAGGTGGCAATCATTGAGCTGCCAGATGAAAAGACGCCCGATAAGGCTTCGGCTAAAGAAAATGCTCAGATTTTGGCCAAAGAGGGCGACCGAATCTTAGCGAAACTGACTGATCGTGATTTTGTTTTTTCAATGGCGATTGAGGGCAAACTCATCTCATCAGAAGACTTATCCATCAGTCTTGAACAGTCCATGCAACAGGCGTCAACACTGGTCTTTATTATCGGTGGCAGTCTTGGCTTAGACCCTCGTGTTAAAAAACGAGCCAATGCTCTGATTAGCTTTGGGCGCATCACCTTACCACACCAACTGATGAGACTCGTATTGGTCGAACAAATCTATCGCGCTTTCATGATCCGCGAAGGGAGTCCCTACCACAAATGACAGTCCTTGAAACTTTTTTAGCCCACGAAAATCCTGACAATGCATCAGGCATGAAGCGATACATGAAAAATCACTTTGAATTTCTGGGGATTAAAACACCCGAACGCAGAGTATTGTCTAAGGATTTTTTGCGAGAAAAAGCCAAGGAAGGGTGTGTTGACTGGTCTCTTGTGGATAAGTTGTGGGCCCAAGACTATCGCGAATTTCAATACCTAGCTGGAGACTATCTAAAAAAAGTTCAAAAGTGGCTAACTTTAGCCGATTTGGATAAGCTTTATGCCTTGGCTATTCAAAAATCTTGGTGGGATTCGATTGATTTTCTGGATGAACACGTGGGCAGTATTGTGAGACGTTTTCCACAGGCCAAGGCGACCATGCTAGTCTGGTCACAAGATGATAACTTTTGGATTCGTAGACTTGCGATTGATCATCAACTAGGCTTTAAACTTGAAACGGATGCTGACTTATTAGCGACAATCATCAAAAATAACTTAGGCTCAGATGAATTCTTCATTAATAAAGCGATTGGTTGGAGTTTGCGTGAGTATTCTAAAGTTGCACCAGACTGGGTGCGTGAGTTTATTGCCGAACATGATGCTGACCTTAGCAATTTATCGATTAGAGAAGGCTTGAAAGTTTTAAACCGTAGCCACTCCTAACCAGAGTCGAGGTGCGTTATCGGTTAAATAAGTGTAAAGTTTGATAGGATAAACTAGATTGGAGTGACGATTTTTGAAAAAGAAAGATTATCGAATTTTTGAGCGCGTCCGTGTAGCAGTGCTAATTACATTTATTAGTGGTTTTTTGGATGCTTATACTTTTGTAACACAGGGAAAACGGTTTGCAGGGTTGCAAACAGGAAATTTCATCTATCTAATGAAGAATTTGGCTGAAGGCAATCTTGCAGAGGTGGCTAATTACCTACTCCCAATTTTTGCTTTTATGTTAGGTGCTATATTTACATATTTTGCGCGGAAATTTGCTGTATCGCATCAGCATTTGCGCTGGCATGCTTTGGCTGCCTTGATTATTTTTATAGGGGTCTTAATCACGGCAGTTATGGCGCAGTTTGTTGCCTCAAAATGGACGGTGCTGTCGCTTTCTTTTATTGTTGCGGTTCAGTTGGAGTCTTTCAAACGAATGCGTGGGGTGCCTTATACCAATACCATGATGACCGGTAATCTGAAAAACATGTCTGTTTTCATCGTGCAGGGGTTGGTTGAGCGAAAACCAGAGATTTTGAAACGTGGCGGTTATACTTTTTTAATCATCACAGGTTTCTGTCTTGGTGTTTTTATCTCAACTGTTTTAGCACATCAATTTGATGAAAGTGCCCTCTATGCGCTCCTACCTATTATCTTTGGTTTTAATCTGGTGTTGTATTTTGAGAAAGTCAATGGTTTTGATTAAGAAAAAATAAGACGATGCAATATAATGAAGTAACAACAACTGAAAAAACGATGCATGACTTATCGAGTTGTGCCTCATTTTTGAACGTTCAATCATGTTTCAAACATCAGTTAATGCAAATGTATTGACAAAGTCAGATAGCGTGATAAAATAGTAACAATATCTAAACACAAAGCAAGTATTGCTTACTTATAAATAAGAAAGAAGGAACTATTTCAATGTCAAATTGGGACACTAAATTTCTGAAAAAAGGCTACACATTCGATGACGTATTGCTCATTCCTGCTGAAAGTCATGTATTGCCAAATGAGGTCAACATGAGGACACAGCTTGCCCCCAACTTGATTTTGAATATTCCTGTTATTTCGGCGGCCATGGATACAGTCACCGATAGTGCGATGGCCATCTCGATGGCACGTCAAGGTGGCATGGGTGTGATTCACAAAAATATGAGCGTTTCTGAGCAAGCTGATGAAGTGCGTAAAGTGAAACGATCGGAGTCTGGTGTCATCACAGATCCATTTTTCCTGACGCCGACACACACGATTCAAGAAGCGGAAGACTTGATGTCCATGTACCGTATCTCTGGTGTACCAATCGTTGAAACGCTAGAAAACCGCAAATTAGTCGGTATTTTGACTAACCGTGATTTACGTTTTGTCGAAAATTACAACCAAGAAATCAAAAATGTCATGACATCCGAAGATTTAGTGACAGCGCAAGTCGGTACAACTTTGAAAGAGGCTGAGTCTCTTCTTCAAAAGCATAAAATTGAAAAATTACCACTTGTCGATGGTAAAGGTCGTTTGTCAGGCTTGATTACGATTAAAGACATCGAGCGTGTGATTGAGTTTCCAAATGCGGCGAAAGATGCCCACGGTCGCTTGATTGTAGCGGGTGCTGTTGGTGTCAGTTCTGATACTTTTGAACGTGCTGAAGCCTTGTTTGAAGCGGGTGCTGATGCGATTGTCATCGATACAGCGCATGGTCATTCGGCGGGCGTTTTACGTAAAATCGCTGAAATCCGTGCTCACTTCCCAGACCGTACCTTGATTGCGGGCAACATTGCGACTTCGGAAGGCGCACGTGCCCTTTATGAAGCAGGTGTTGATGTGGTTAAGGTTGGGATTGGTCCGGGTTCAATCTGTACGACGCGTGTCGTGGCAGGTGTTGGTGTGCCACAGATTACAGCCATCTATGATGCGGCGGCTGTTGCGCGTGAGTATGGCAAAACAATCATCGCTGATGGTGGGATTAAATATTCAGGCGACATCGTCAAAGCCCTTGCAGCTGGTGGCGATGCCGTGATGTTAGGGTCAATGTTGGCCGGAACAGACGAATCACCGGGCGAATTTGAAATCTACCAAGGCCGTAAATATAAAACTTACCGTGGTATGGGGAGCTTGTCAGCCATGAAAAAAGGCTCATCAGACCGTTACTTCCAAGGTGGTGTTAATGAGGCCAACAAACTGGTACCAGAAGGTATTGAAGGGCGTGTGGCTTATAAAGGCTCTGCCACAGATATCGTTTTCCAAATGATTGGCGGCTTGAAAGCAGGTATGGGCTATACTGGGGCAGCAGATATCGAATCCTTGCATGAAAATGCACAGTTTATCGAAATGTCAGGCGCTGGTTTGAAAGAAAGCCATCCACATGATGTCCAAATTACCAAAGAAGCGCCTAACTATTCGGTGCATTAAAATAGCTAGAAAAGTTTCTCAACATTGAATGTTGGGGACTTTTTTTCTGACTGTCTAAGGCTTACAGCTGACAGTGATAAAAGGAATAAATTTTTTTTTAGATAGCTATTGACACCGCTTACATGATGTGGTAGGATAGAACTTAGTAGAGAGCGGATAGTTATTATTAAGTTAAGCTAGACCAAAAATTGATAGGTAGTGCTATCGTTTTTGGTCTATTTTTTATCTGTTTGAAAAGATGGAGTTGAGATATGCAAATCAGTAAAATTCTTAATAACAATGTTGTCATCACGGAAAAAGATCATGCAGAAGTTGTTGTCATGGGACGTGGATTGGCATTTGGGAAGAAGATTGGCGAGCAGATCGCAGTAGATAAGATTGAAAAATTTTATACGCTGAAAGGCGATGGCAGTAGTCGAGTTGATGAGTTGCTTGCCGGAATTCCAGATGAAATTTTCGAGATTACAGATAAGGTCATCACGCTTGCTAAGGATAGAATTCCTGGCAAAATTAATGATTCGCTTTTCTTATCGCTTGCTGACCACATCAATGCAACGCAGTTGCGTGCTAAAGATGGGATTGCAGTTAAAAACTTCTTGCTTTGGGATATTAAACGTTTCTTTCCAACAGAATATAGTATTGGGAAAACGGCTGTTTCAGATATCTCTGAAAGATTTGCCTTACCTCATCTTCTGGAAACAGACGACGAGGCTGGTTTCATTGCCATGCACATCGTCAATAGTGAACTTGGACGGGGCAACTCAAGTGCATCAGAATTGACCAAATTAATGGAAGAAATGTTGACAATCGTCAAATATAGCTTACAAGTTGCGATTAATGAAGATGACATTTTCTTCCAGCGTTTTGTAACACATCTCAAGTTTTTTAGTGAGCGTGTGTTACTCGGTGATTCTAAAGGGATGCCAAGTCCTGATGATAGTCTCTTTGAGATGATTATCGAAAAATTTTCGGAGAGTTATGAAACGACGAGCAAAATTGTTAGTTTTCTGGAAAAAACACGTGGGTATCATGTCTCAAAAGATGAGCAGACCTACATCACGATTCATCTGGCGCGTATTGTGCAGAAGAATTAGCATCGCTTGTTTAAATGGCTAGCAAACATAGTTTAAACAGCTTAACAGTGGTAACACGGATGGTTACATTAAGTTGGCCAAACCTAAAATATACAGGTGACAATCTAGTCACCTGACATAAATTTTAGGAGGACCCTACAATGGGCAAATATGAAGAACTGGCGAAAAAAATCGTCAAAGAAGTTGGTGGCGAAGGCAATATTAACAGCCTAACGCATTGTATCACGCGCTTGCGCTTTAAACTCAAAGATGAGTCTAAAGCAAATGATGCCGTGCTCAAAAACATGGATGGTGTTGTCACAGTTATGAAGGCTGGTGGTCAATATCAAGTCGTTATCGGGAACCATGTCCCAAATGTTTATGAAGAAGTTCTGACAGTGGCGGGTATTTCAGGTGCTAAATCATCTGAGGAATCAAATGAGAAGCAGAAACCATTCGACGCACTGATTGATATTATTTCAGGTTGTTTCCAACCTTTCCTTGGACCTCTCTGTGCGGCTGGTATGGTTAAGGGGATTAATGCCCTTTTGATTTTCTTTAAATTGATTAATGAAACATCAGGAACTTATATCACGCTTAATGCGATTGGTGATGCGGTCTTTTATTTCTTGCCAATGTTTATCGCAGTTGCGGCAGCACGTAAGTTCAAATTGCCCGAATTTACAGCATTGGCACTCGCAGCGGCATTGCTTTATCCTGCTATTCAAAAATCAGCAATTATTGTTGAAGGCGCTAAACCACTAGGTAAATTCCTAGGTGTTGAGTATTTCACAACATTTGCAGGTATTCCACTTATTGCTAATGATTATGCATCATCAGCGGTTCCGATTATCTTTGTAATTTGGTTGGCCTCAAAAATAAACAGGTGGGCTAAAAAAGTTATCCCAGAATTGATTGCAACTTTCTTTGTGCCAATGGTAACGTTATTAATTACAATGCCAATTGCCTTTCTTGTCGTTGGACCAATCATTAGTGTCTTGACAGAGTTACTGAACAAAGGCTTTACTTCAGTTTATGACTTCTCAGGTATTCTATTTGGTTTGTTACTTGGTGCGCTTTGGCAACTTCTGGTTATGTTTGGTCTTCACTGGGCACTCATTCCAATGGCGATTATCCAATTTGGAAAACAAGGTTATTCAAATATTCTTGCAGTAATCGGTTGTGTCAGTTTTGCTCAAACAGCGGCACTCATTGCTTTATATCCAAAAATTCATAAGAAAAAAGATCGTGGTTTGTTATTGCCAGCGGTTATCTCAGGCTTCTGTGGCGTAACTGAACCAGCAATTTATGGGATTACATTACCACGTGTTAAACCTTTCATTATGTCATGTATTGGTGGTGCTATCGGTGGTGCTTATGGTGGATTGACAAATATCACTTCTTATTCAATGGGTGGACTAGGCGTTTTCAGTTTCCCATCATTTATTTCTTCAGGTGCAGATGCAACTCCTAAGGGTAGCATGGGTTCTGTTATTAATCTTGCTATTTCTATCGTTATTGCAATGGTAGTGACAGCTATTCTGGTTACTCTCTTCTGTCCAAAAGAATATGATGCTGAAACAGTTGATGTTGACGTAACTGTTGATGCTAAATTTGTCACTAAAGAAACAATTGCTAGTCCTGTTGTAGGTCAAGTTTTACCACTTAGTGAAGCTGGAGATGCAGCATTTTCTGAGGGGTTATTAGGTAAAGGTGCAGTTATTGTACCAGAGATTGGCGAAGTTGTTGCACCATTTGATGGTAGCGTTATGACACTTTTTCCTACTAAACACGCCATTGGTCTGATTTCAGATAAGGGTGCAGAAGTTCTAATCCATGTCGGCATGGACACTGTTCAACTGGAAGGCAAATATTTTGAAAGTTTTGTCAAACAAGGTGATACAGTGAAAAAAGGTCAAAAATTGTTATCATTTGACATCAAAGCGATTGAAGAAGCTGGATTTAGCACACAAATACCAATTATTGTGACGAATACGCCAGATTATGAAGAAATTAAGGTAACTGATAAGCAAACAGTCACAAATAGCGATGCTTTATTGACAACTATTTAGAAAATAAAGGTATCTTATGCGAAAAAAGTATTTCTTAGGATTTGCAATTGCTATTTGCGCCATTTTAGGTTTTGTAGTAAATGAAGCAAAGGCAGAAACCATTAGTATTCTGCACGTTAATGATGTCCATGGTCATGTTACGGATTCTAAAGATGATATTGGTTATGCCAAACTAGAAACCTATTTCAAACAAGCGAAGGCTGAAAATCCTAATACATTGATATTGGATGCTGGAGATACATTTAATGGCGAGGTTTATGCGTCGTTTGATCAAGCTCAAAGTGTACTTGGTATTCTTCAAACGATGAGTTTTGATGCCATGACAATCGGGAATCATGATGTGAATTATGGCCTACCTCGCTTGAAAACATTGGCAAGCCAATTATCTTACCCGATTATTTGTGGTAATGCGACCTATACAGATACAGGTCAACCATTATTTGATGGCACGAAAATCATGACACTGCCAAATGGTATTAAAGTTGGTTTAGTAGGGATCACAACTTCTGTGGCGGGTGCTGATAATTTGACAGTTACTGATCAAATTGCAACAAGTAAAACGTTGGCTGCACAAATCAAACCACAAGTTGACATCGTGGTTGGCTTGATGCACGTCGGCGATGCTGGTAATATGACAACCTCTAAAATTGCGACTGAAGTTCCTGATTTTGATGTCATTGTAGATGGTCATAGTCATACGGCTTTGCCAAATGGGACAACTGTTGGTGAGACACTGATTGCTCAAGCTGGGTCTTTTAGTGATTACATCGGTCGGATTGATATTGAGCTTGATAGTCGCGAGATTGTATCCAAAAAAGCTAGTCTAAAAACCAAAACTGATTTAAGTCATTTTACGCCAGATGTAACGACACAAACAGCTGTGCAATCCTTGATTAATAATTATGGAGTGGATTTAGGACAAGTCATCGGAAGTACGAAACAGCATTTAACTGGCGAACGTGAATTTCTTAGGACGAAAGAAACGATTCTGGGTAATATGCTTTCTGATGCCGTGAAAAATGAAATGGTTGCAGATGTTGCTTTGATGCGTGGCAGTTCAATGGAAGGCTCAATCGCTGCGGGAGACATTACAGTCGGTGATGTTTTGACAGCGACTAGGTCGGATACGGCGCTTCAAATGTTTGAGGTGACAGGCGAGAGCTTGCTATCAATTTTGAAAGCCATGTATACGCTTGACGGCTATTTTCCAAATGCTAATTCAATGTTTCTTCAAGTGAGTGGGCTAACGCTGAAAATAGATTCAAAAGTTGAAGGTCTGGTTTATGATGTGACGGTCAACGGTGAAAGTTTAGATTTAGCGAAAACTTATCGTGTTGCGACTGATGTTGTCGTTGCCAATCAAGAAGTGCTTAAATCACTTACCTTGAAACCGATAAAAGAATTACCGTCATTTGCAGCAGTGGTCAGAGCTTATATCGAAAAACAAAGCCCTTTGAATTATCCCGTTCTTGAAGGCCGCATAACCTTTACAGAATTGGTCAATCCGACAAATCTTATCAATGTTTTAACACGCATTCAAAATGATCTTCCTTTAACGGTTGATACGCTTGAAAAGGCGGATAAAGTCGCTGAGATTTATCAGGCGTTTGCTAAGTTAGCAACAACTGAAAAAGATTTGATTTCTGCGCCAGTTCAGGCAAAACTTGAAAAAGCTACTGCTCAAGCAGGCGTAGTGAATCATGAAACAGCTCAGGCTATCCTTTCAGGTAATGTGCCTTGGTATGTTCGTTTGGTGTCAGCGTCTGTTTCAAAGACTGACGAGACTTATTTAGCATTTAAAAATAAATTGGCTAATACACAAGATATATTCGGTTTGTGGCAACTTTCAGTCTTAGATACGCTTAATGGTGAAGCAGTAGGATTTTCTGAACCTGTAACGATTACTTTGAAAAGTATTGATTTAGGGCAGAAAATGAATCCGAAAATTTACCATGAAAAATCTGATGGGACATTTGAAACATTAGAGGTGACTGTGGATAAAACTGACATTAGTTTTAAAACAAGTTCATTTTCACCTTTTGCTCTTGTAACTAATGTTGTTAAAAAGAATGAACTAACGGACAAGCCTGTACAAAATGGGACGGATAATGCGACAAAGCAAAATTTGCCGAAAACTGGCGAAAGTCGTCGGACTATTTTACTAATAACTGGCCTAGCTATTATCGGTCTAGTTATCCTGATGAAGCAATTAAAAATTGTCAAAACTTTGGAGAGATAGTAAATGAAAAATAAATTTTTGAAATCAGTTGTAGCGCTAGGTGCCTTGTTTACTTTTGCAGGTTGTGAGAAGTATGATAATAGTGCGCCTGAAATTGATAAAAATGCTGAGGTTACGATTTACTTGACGCGACACGGTAAGACGATGTTGAACACGACTGACCGCTCACAGGGTTGGATTGATGCACCGTTGACACCAGCTGGTGTTGAAATTGCAGAATCCCTCGGTAAAGGCCTGAAAGTCGAAAAAGTGACATTTGATGCCGTTTATTCGAGTGACAGTGGTCGTGCTGTTGAAACAGCCAATATTGCCCTTAAAAATAGCGGTCAAGAAGACTTGCTGAAAACTTTGAAAACGGATAAACGGTTGCGCGAGTTTAACTTTGGCACTTATGAAGGGATGCCAAATGAAGAAATGTGGACAGCAATTGCCGAAAAACAAGGCATGACACTTGAAGCTTTTCAAGCGGGGATGGCGGAAAATGGTTTTGTTAAAACGATTAAAGGATTCGCCGATACCTTGCATGAGCTAGACAAGGTTAAACTTGAGGAACTCGCTCAAAAAAATAAAGTCCCAGCAGCAGATGTCAGCTGGCAAGCAGAAGATTATCAAACAGTTATTGCGCGTTCAAAATCAGCGCTAGATGACATTGTCAAAGATGCGCAAAAAAATGGTCAGAAAAATATTCTTGTGACGTCACACGGTATGACCATTGCGGCACTGGTCTCATCACTTGATGAAAAAGCACCAGTTCCTGCTACGGGTCTCAAAAATGCGAGTGTTTCAAAAATCACGTATAAAAGTGGTCAATACAAAGTAGAAACGGTCAATGACTTAACCTATGTCGAAAAAGGCCAATAATATGACAAGTAGATAGTACGCTTAGGCGTACTATTTGCACAAGTAAGTGTAAATAATCTATTAAATTAAATGTAAGATAGGAGTAATATGACATTTCCAAAAGATTTTCTATGGGGCGGTGCTACGGCTGCCAATCAATTTGAAGGCGGCTATGACCAAGGTGGTAAAGGGCTTTCTGTTCCTGATTTAAAAACAGTCGGTGGGGTAAAACGTGAACGTCGTTTCACACCAACAGTTGAAGAGGGTGTCTACTATCCAAGCCACAAAGCGATTGATTTTTATCATCACTACAAAGAGGACATTAAACTCTTTGGTGAGATGAACTTCAATATCTTCCGCATGAGTATTTCATGGTCACGGATTTTTCCAATGGGCGATGAGTCAGAACCAAATGAAGCCGGTTTGGCATTTTACGATGATGTCATTGATGAACTCATCAAAAATGGCATGACACCACTCATTACCCTATCGCATTTTGAATTGCCAATGGGCATTGTGGAAAAATATAATGGCTTTTCAGACAGACGCGTGATTGATTTGTTTGTCCGCTATGCTGAAACCGTGATGATGCGCTACAAATCTAAAGTCAAATACTGGATTACCTTTAATGAAATGAACTTTGGTGCCATGGATCATGGCGAACTGACCGTTCTAGGTATGAATCCAAACGACGAAACAATCTATCCAAATGGTGCCAAAACCAATGAAAAAGTCCGTTTCCAAGCCCTACACAATGCTTTAGTTGCTAGTGCAAAAGTGGTAGAATTAGGCCATAACATTAATCCAGACTTCATGATTGGCTGTATGATTTGTCATATTACCAGCTATCCATTGACACCAAAACCAGAAGATGTCCTCAAGCGCAAAGAGTTTGACCTCTTATTTGCCAAGTTTGTCGGTGACGTGCAAACTCGTGGTGTTTATCCAGCTTACATGACAACTTACCTGAAAAATAAAGACATTTTCCCAGTTTTTGAGGCTGGCGACGCCGAAATTCTCAAAGCTGGCACAGTCGATATGTACACTTTTTCTTACTATATGACGATTTGTATCACGACAGATGAAAATGCCGATGAAACCGGCGGTAATCTCATGGGCGGCAAGGCCAATCCTTATCTCAAAGCCAGCGAGTGGGGCTGGCAGGTTGATCCGATTGGTCTGGAATACACCTTGATTGACCTGCAAGACCGTTATAATATGCCACTGATGGTTGTTGAAAATGGTCTAGGCTTTGCAGATGAGTTGCAAGCGGACGGAACGATAGTAGATGATTACCGAATTGATTATATGCGGGATCATATTAAAGCCATGGATTCAGCCATTGAAAAAGGGGCAAACCTGATTGGCTATACCATGTGGGGGCCGATTGACCTTGTATCAGCGGGCACAGGCGAAATGAAAAAACGTTACGGGTTCATCTATGTCGATATGAACAATGATGGTACAGGTAGCCTTAAACGCTATAAGAAAAAATCATTCGATTGGTATAAAGAAGTGATTACCAGTAATGGAGAAAAACTCTAGTAGCGTAAAAACTGAGCTTGATATTCAAATAAAGGAGCGTTAAAGATATGACATTTCCAAAAGGATTTTTATGGGGTGGTGCAACGGCTGCCAATCAATTAGAAGGGGCGTATAATGTAGACGGCAAAGGTTTGTCTGTTTCAGATGCCATGCCGGGCGGTAAAATACGCTGGGGCGTTTTAGGATCGAAAGATTTTGATTGGTCAATTGATGAATCAAAATATGTCTACCCCAATCACAAAGGCATTGACCACTATCATCGCTATAAAGAAGATATTGCCTTGTTTGCAGAAATGGGCTTCAAATGTTATCGTTTCTCAATTGCTTGGACTCGGATTTTTCCACAAGGAGATGAGCTAGAGCCGAATGAAGCAGGTTTGGCGTTTTATGACAAGTTGATTGATGAATGTCTGAAATATGACATTGAACCAGTGATTACGATTTCCCATTATGAGATGCCTTTACACCTTGCTAAAGTATATGGTGGATGGAAAAATCGCAAATTGGTCGAGTTTTATGAAAATTTTGCTAGAGTAGTCTTGACACGTTTTCATCAAAAAGTGACTTATTGGATGACTTTTAATGAAATCAATAGTGCCTTTGAAATTCCAGCCTTGTCACAAGGCATGGTAGGTGCAACGGGTGGTTCTGACAAGCAAAATGTTTTCCAAGCTTGGCATCATCAATTTGTTGCGAGTGCACTTGCCGTTAAGATTGGTCATGACTTAAATCCCAACTTGAAAATTGGTTGTATGATTATTTATGCAACAACGTATAGTTTTGATTCAAATCCGATTAACCAACTGGCAACGATGCAGTATAATCAAGCCTTTAATTATTTCTGTGCGGATGTGCAGGTTCGTGGTGAATACCCAGTCTATACAGCACGTTTGCTTAAGGAAAACGGTGTGCAGCCTCTTGATATGGCTGAGGGAGATTTGGCATTGCTTAAGGCTTATCCTGTGGACTATATCGGTTTTAGCTACTACATGTCGGGCGTGCAAAATATCACATCAGACGATAGCGAAACGGTTGAAGGTAATATTCTGGGAGGAGTCAAAAATCCATTTCTTGAGGCAAGTGACTGGGGGTGGCAAATTGATCCAACGGGCTTGCGCCTTGCCTTGAATGATCTTTATGGTCGTTATCAAGTGCCACTTTTTATTGTTGAAAATGGTTTAGGCGCCTATGATACGGTTGAATCAGACGGGTCAATTAATGATGATTACCGAATTGATTATTTGGGGAAACATATCACAGCAATGGGTGCAGCGATTGAAGATGGCATTGACCTCATGGGCTATACACCTTGGGGCTGTATTGACTTGGTGTCAGCTTCAACTGGCGAGATGAGCAAACGCTATGGCTTTATCCATGTTGACCTTGATGACAAGATTGAAGGCACTGGCGAACGTCGGCCGAAAAAATCGTTTAGCTGGTATCAAAAAGTTATCGCAAGCAATGGCGAGGACTTAACCAATGACTAAAATTGCCTTTTTTGATGTAGATGGTACACTGGTTGGTGATTCGAGTATACCGACACAGGCGACGATTGATGCGATTTATCGTTTTCAAGCAGATGGCAACCTAGCCTTTATCTGCACAGGGCGTTCCAAGCCTGAGATTTTGCCAGAGATTATGGCGATTGGTTTTGATGGGATTATCGGTGCAGGTGGTGGCTATATTTCCTATGGCGATGACATCCTTCGTCATCATACCATGCCAGAAAAAGCTGTTCGAGAAATCATTGCTTTTTTCGATGCGCATGACATCGGCTATTATCTGGAGTCAAATAGTGGCTTGTTTGGCAGTAAGCACTATAAAGCCAACATCCAGAAAACGATTCAAGATTATTGTCAGGGCGATGAAACGAAAATTGAGCAGATCGTCACGGCTAGTCAATGGTTTTATGACTTGATTGATAGTTTTGCTAGGCGTGAAATTAACTATTCTGATGTTAATAAAATTTCCTTTATAAATCAGGAAGTGGCCTATCAAACGATTGTCGAAAAATTTGGTCAGCAGTTTGAAATGTTTCAGATGACAGTGCCATTTTTCGGCAAGGAAAGTGGTGAAATTGCAGTCAAAGGCAACGATAAACAAACAGCAATCGAAATTGTGCTTAAAAAACTAGGCTTGACAAAAGCAGATGCCATTTCATTTGGTGATGCCAATAACGACCTTGCTATGTTTCGCGCCTGTGGCTACAATATTGCCATGGGCAATGGTACAGCCGAACTAAAAGCAGCAGCCGATGAAGTGACGCTAGACGTTGCACACGACGGTATTGCTGAAAGTTTCAAGAAAAATAATTATTTTAAATAAAAAGGTGTTAGCGAGCGCTCAGCGTCGTATGAAAATAGGCATGCCTATGATAAACAATTAAAATAAATAATATAAGGAGAAATAAAAAATGGGTTTTCCAAAAGGATTTTTATGGGGTGGCGCAACTGCCGCCAATCAATGTGAAGGTGGCTACGATGCAGATGGCCGTGGGCTGGCGAATGTAGATGTCGTACCACTCGGCAAGGATCGTTTTCCAATCATCACAGGAGAAATGAAACATCTGGCATTTGATGATGAGCATTTCTACCCAGCAAAAGAAGCGATTGATATGTATCATCACTTCAAAGAGGACATCAAATTGTTCGGCGAAATGGGCTTTAAAACCTATCGCCTGTCAATCGCTTGGTCACGCATTTTCCCTAAAGGAGATGAAAAAGAGCCAAATGAAGCAGGTCTGAAATTCTATGAAGATTTATTCAAAGCATGTCATAAATATGGGATTGAACCATTAGTAACCATCACGCATTTTGACTGTCCGATTCATTTGATTACAGAATATGGTGGTTGGAAAAATCGCAAGCTCGTTGGTTTCTATGAAAATCTCGTTCGTGTTTTATTCACACGTTATAAAGGTCTAGTCAAATATTGGTTGACATTCAACGAAATCAATATGATTCTTCATGCACCATTTATGGGTGCTGGTCTGACTTTCGAGGACGGCGAGGACAAAGACCTTGCCAAATATACAGCGGCGCACCATGAATTATTAGCCAGTGCCAGCGCGACTAAAATCGCCCACGAGATTGACCCTGAAAATCAAGTCGGTTGTATGATGGCGGGAGCGGTTTACTATCCATACTCATGCCGTCCGGGAGATGTTTGGGCAGCCTATGAAGATGCGCGTGATGAGTATTATTTGATTGACGTGCAATCGCGCGGTGAATATCCACGTTATTTCTTGAAGCGTTTGGAACGTAAAGGGATTACCTTGCCGATTGAGGATGGAGATCTTGAATTCCTTAAAGAAAATACAGTTGATTTCATTTCCTTTAGTTACTACGCAACGCGCGTGTCTATCGGCCCTGATAATGATGAGGTCGAATTCACAGCATCCAACATTTTCGACTCTGTCAAAAATCCTTACCTCGAATCAAGCGAGTGGGGCTGGCAGATTGACCCGCTTGGCTTCCGAACAACCTTGAATAGTCTCTATGACCGTTACCAAAAACCGCTTTTCGTGGTTGAAAATGGTCTAGGCGCTGTTGACACACCTGATGAAACTGGCTATGTTGCAGATGATTACCGCATTGACTATATGGCGCAGCACATAGATGCCATGCGTGATGCTGTTGAGCTTGATGGTGTTGAGATGCTTGGCTACACCTCTTGGGGCTGTATTGACCTTGTGTCTGCGGGGACGGGCGAAATGAAAAAACGCTACGGTTTCATCTACGTTGACCGTGATAATGAAGGCAATGGCACACTCAAACGCACACCTAAGAAATCATTTAACTGGTACAAGCAAGTCATTGCAAGTAATGGTGATGATACGAGTTGGGAAAAAGAATAAATCATGATAATAGAAAAGTCGACCTCGGTTGGCTTTTTTGATGCAGTCAAAAGAGTTTTCTTGTATCATTTTTCGATAAATCGTAAAGTAGCATGAACATGTTGCAAGAAAAAATACCAAATTGGTATTGTTTTGCCAAAACAATACGAAATTGGTAAAAATACGTTGATTTTGTGGCAGACTCGTATTATTTCTAAGAAACAATATGAAAAAGAGAAAAGCAAACTGGCAGATTTTAATTGATTGCCTAGTTGCTTTTCTCTTTTGGTGACTGAGGACTGTTGTCCCAACCTCTAATTGAGTCGTTATCTTAAACCATTCAAAAAAATCGCAGTTAAATCATCGGTCATGGCAAAGAGTTTGTCTGGGGTATCGCTAAAGATTTTCATGCCTTCGTTGTAGATGTGGCAGATACTTAGGATTGTTTCGTCATCATAGCGTGGATTGATAAAGTTATCCTCACGTCCTTTTTTGATTAAGGCTAGCATGAGTTTGTCTGATTGTTCTTGGGCGGGTTGGTCATAAAAACTAGCATCAGACGCATAGAGGGTCATGATATTTTGATTGAGCATCCCTGAATTTTTTTGCATCTCAGCTAACTCAAACCGGGTCAAGCGACGATAGGCAGCCTCGAAAGATAAATCTGACTGGATAATCGCCTCATACTGGTCATAAATCGTTTGAAAATGATCAAAAATGACTTTTTTAATCAAGGCTTGCTTAGTCTCATAATAATTAAAAATCGTGACTTTGGAAACGCCAGCAGTTTTTGAAATATCAGTCACAGCAATCTTTTTAATCGGCAAAGTACTGAGCAGGTCAAAAGTCACCTGCTCGATTTTCGCCATTTTATCTAATTTGTTTTTGGTATAGCCATTCATAGTTTTATCATAGAAGTTTTGAACTCATTTGTCAATGAGAGTACAAAATCAGTTGACAATTAACAGTAAAAGCGTAAAATATGAACTATGGAGCATAGGAGAGTTCAAAATGTCAGAAATTATTAAAATTGAAAATCTAAAGAAATCTTTTGGCAAGTTTCAGGCTTTGAAAGATGTTACCTTTACTGTCAATGCTGGGGAAGTCGTTGGTTTTTTGGGGCCAAATGGTGCAGGTAAGTCTACGACCATCCGAACGCTACTCGGTTTATTAAAAAGAGATAGTGGCACTGTCACGATTTTTGGTCAGGATGTCTTCACTGCAGCGGATGCCATCCATGAAAAAATCGCCTATGTCCCGAGTGAAACTAATGTCTGGGATAACATGCGAGGCGGTGATATTTTAGCACTTTTTGCCAAACTTCGCAAAAATGTCAACCTTGACAAACAGGATGAGCTGATCAAAGCCTTTAATTTCGATGTCAACAAAAAAGCCAAGGCTTATTCTAAAGGGAACAAACAGAAAATCGCCTTGATTTCGGCCCTTGCGACCGAGGCTGATCTCTATATCTTTGATGAACCCACGAGTGGGCTTGATCCGCTTATGGAAAATGTTTTCCAGAATGAAGTCAAACGTTTGAAACAAGCCGGTAAGGCGATTTTACTCTCCTCTCACATCTTGTCAGAAGTTGAAAAACTAGCTGATACCATTGTCATCATTAAAGAAGGTGAAATTATCGAGCGGGGCAGTTTGCAAGAGTTGAAGTCAATCACCCAGTCTAAGATGTCGGTGACAACAAAGTCTGACTTATCAGGCTTAGGTGATTTTTCGAGCGTGAGTCAACTTCAGATCTCAGGCAAGACAGCGACGTTTTTACTAGATGATGCAGGAGTTGCGGCGGTCATGAGCTATCTAGCTGCGCAAGAAATCCTCAAAATCGCCACGCAAAAACCGACGCTTGATGAATTGTTCATGGATAAGTATGAAGGCGGTGAGCAGGCATGACAAATTTTGCGCTCATTTTCAGAAATTTAATCAAAAAAGACTGGAAAAAACTGAGTGTTACCCTGCTTGGTCTAGTCTATTTTGCCATTTTTTATGCACCGATGATGCAGGATATTTATAGCACCAAGTCTGAACTGTTAGCCATGTTTGAAACGTTGAAAAATCCGGCCATGATTGCTTTAGTTGGCCCGACTGAGGCGACAGCGCAAACCGTGACCATGGCTAGTTTCTATTTTCAAGAGATGACCTTATTTACAGCCCTGATTTTCATTATTGTAGGCATCCTGCACATCCTCTCTCGGACACGGGCGGAAGAAGAAGAGGGCTTGAGCGAGCTTATCCTCAGCTTTCCCGTCGGCAAATTAACCCAGCCAGTCGCCGTCTTATTAGAAATGACTGGCTTTTACCTGACCAGCGGTATCTTGATTACAGCAGGCTTGACCTTTGTGACTAAAACCTCAGATGGTTTTAACCTGACTGCTAATGCCCTCTATGGCTTTTCCCTAGCCTTGAGTGGCCTACTTTTTTCAGTCCTAGCCTTGCTCATTGCGCAACTATTTGCCACAGCTAGCGCGGCAAGAAACGTGACCTTTAGCCTCCTTGGCGCCCTCTACATCGCCCGCGCCTTCACCGATTTATCCAGTTCCACACTCTCACGGCTCAACCCCCTCGCTTGGGTCTATCTCACCAGCCCTTCCGTTGGGAACCATGGTTTTTATCTTCTAGCACTGCTGCTTTTGGTAGGGTGCCTAAGTCTCGTCACTCTGAATTTACAGAAACGTCGTGACCTATCAGGTAGTATTTTCAGCGAGAAAGAAAAACGATACCGCGCCAGTCGATTTTACAGCAGCATACTAGGATTCGTTGCCAAAAATGCGCAAGGGCAGCTGATGATTTGGGGGAGCGGCCTACTGATTATGGGCGCAACCTACGGCTCGATTTTTGGTGATATTGATAAGTTCGTCAAGACCAATGCGACGTTCAAAGCCATGTTTGTCGAAAATCCAAAATTTAATCTAGCAGAGCAATTCATGGGCACGATTTTGATGGTGCTAATCGTCTTAGCCACCGTTCCAGTCATTAGTTTGACTGGTCGCTTGGCAAAAGATGAACGTCTGGGGCGGTTGGACTTGCTCTTGCTGAAAACATCACGTATTAAATTACTTTGGAGCACTTGGGGCATCGCTGTTCTAGTCGGCATTATCGTTGCAGAACTCGGTGGCTTAGGCCTTTATCTGGCATCCGCCGTCGTTATGGCCCACCCGATATCGCTAGTCACTGTTCTAACTGCCACCACAGCCTACCTGCCCACTCTTTTCATCTTTGCCAGTCTTGCCATATTTCTGATTGCCATTCACCGCAAACTCCTTGACCTCGCTTGGCTCTATCTCATCGCAAGTTTCATCATCGACTACCTCGGCAGCCTTATGAAACTTGGCAAGATTTTTCACCAACTCACCCCCTTTTACTGGGTGCCAAGGTTGCCAGTCGACCAGATGGACTGGCGATACGTGGGTGCCATGGGGATGCTAACTCTGGCTTTACTGGGGATGAGCAGCTTGATATATCAAAAACGAGATATCTAAAGTCTGAGCGTTCCGAAAATGATTAGGCCATTACCTTAAATTTTTGAAGTCATTATTTCACGATATGTTACAATAGAAACATGATACAAGCCTATTTCAATATATTCGCGATATTCGCCATGATGTTTGTGGGATACTTCCTATCCTACAAAAAATGGTTTGACCGCCACACAGCTGACACTTTCTCGAAAATGGTACTCGGACTCGCCCTGCCGTTCGAGATGTTCATCACGATTACGCAAAAATTCTCCCGCACCGAATTCCTCCAACTCATCGGCGGCATCATCGTGCCGATTTTGTCCATGGGACTCGCCTATTTGGCATCGAAAGTGCTAGCGCAACTTTTAAACGTTGGCACACATCGCCGAGGGACTTTTTCGACCATGTTTACCTGTAGTAATACCATATTTATCGGGTTGCCGATAAACATGGCTATTTTTGGTAGTCGTGCCGTGCCTTATGTCCTTATCTATTATATCGCCAACACAACCTTTTTCTGGACTTGGGGTGTCTATCAGATTTCCCAAGATTCCCAAACTTTTGCAGGGCTCGATGATATCCCCAAAAAATTTGGTGCCATGGACGGTCTTAAAAAAGTACTCAACCCAGCCATGCTAGGTTTTATCGTAGGGATTTGCTGGCTATTGACAGGGGTGAAAGTACCGCTCGCCCTCGTCAATTTCTCAACTTACATCGGTAGTCTAACCACCCCTCTATCCATGTTTATCATCGGCATTACCGTCTATTTCCTTGGGCTACGGACGCTCAAGTTAAACAAGACCATTGTTGGTGTGCTGATGGGGCGTTTTATCATCTCGCCATTAATCATTGTGTTGTTGACGCGCGTGATTCAGTTGCCAGATATCATGGTCAAGGTCTTTTTCATTCAGTCGTCGATGCCGATTCAAAACTCCGTGCCGATTTTGGCTCGGATGTACCATGCGGATGTGGAGTTTGCGACGGCGACGCTAGGCTATACTGTGCTATCCTATCTGGCAGTTGTGCCGATTTTACTGGCTGTTATGCAGTTGATTTAAGCGCTAACTAATTCTCAAAAAACGCCCTAGATGTCAGCACGACACTCAGGGCGTTTTTGTTTATAGTTTGTCATTCACGAATCGAACGAAGTGGTTCCACATGACCTTGACAGCATTACTGCGCGGTACAGACTTGGTCGCAGTCAGGTAGAAGGTATTGCCGTCAGAGCTCGGTAGGTAGCCGAGCTTATCTTTGATTTGAAAGTTGACTTTGACCAGTTTCTGATTTTTCTCAATTGGCGCCGTTACTGGCGCCTCCTGCTTTTTATTAAAGGTGATGGTCGTTGTTGTGTCGCTATCGCCCATCGGCACGACCGTTGTGAAATCATCTGCTGGTAGAACGTTGACACTGTTCTGTTTGCCATCGTTGACGGTCAGCTTGGTCGGGGCATCGGGATTTTCCATCTTGACACCTTTGGTGGCGATTGGCTTGGCTTGCCAATTGCCATAGACTTCATTCATGAGATCATTAGTCGCCGTAAAGCGCGCATAGTCATCTGTCTCTGCATTATCTGCGTTGAGGACGACTGTGATAATCCGAAAACTGTTCTGTACAGTCGTGCCGACGAAACAAGCACCGGCAAACTCAGTCGTGCCAGTCTTCAAACCATCGACACCAGTACGTACTGCGGGCTGTCCTATGAGCATATAGTTGTAGGTCGCTATGACCTGCTTAGAGGCACCGTCCTTATCAAAAAGCGCTGTACCTTGCTTGGTAACTTCTAAAACTTCTGGAAAATCTCGAATCAAATGCTGAGAGATAATCGCCAAATCCTTGGCAGACAGCATATTTTCATCTGTTTCGGACGAGCCGGGATAGATGTTTTGTCCGAGGACGCTGTTATTCAACCCGGAGGCATTGACCAGTTTAGCATCTGTAATTCCCCAGAAAGCTAACTGAGTCTTCATCATATCGACAAACTTCGGCTCAGAACCACCGATTTTTTCCGCCAGCGTAATAGCTGCCGAATTTGCCGACTGAATCATGGCGGCATTGAACAAATCTTGAATTGAAAACGCCTCAGTCGGATCCTTGACTGCGATATTGGATGCTTGCGGATCTAGAGTCAGAGCGTAGGCGTACTCGCTCATTTCGACCTTATCCTCCCAATGGAGTGTCCCTTTTTTGATGGCATCTAGAGTCATGTAGGCTGTGATGAGTTTTGTTGTAGAGGCGATGCCCATAGGTTCGTCAGCATTCTTGGCATAGAGGATTTTGCCAGAGTCAGGATCGATAGCGATGGCAGCCTTTGCGGGGGCGTCATAAGGTGCATCCGCCCGCACCTGACTGGCGTGCACCACAGGTAGGAGTAACGCTAAACCGAGAGTGAAACGTGTTAATAATTGCTTTATTTTCTTTTTCTTCATCATCTTCATATGTCAAATTATATCAAAATTTCAGATATTCTCAACTCTCCAAAAGAAAATGAACAGAAACTTACAATTTATCCAGAAAAAGTCCACTTATCGTTTTCTTCTCACAAAAAAGAGTGGTATAATAATGGTGTGAGAATCATATAAGATGTAAGCGTAATCAAATTTGGGGCGAAAAAGGGGGGGTTATGAGCCATACAGTACAAATGAGCGAAGACTATTTCAGCTGTATAAAAAATGAGAGGAGGTGGGGTAAATGATAGGTGAAAAATATAAACATGAGGCTAAAAAAGACATAGGACGTCTTTTGCGAAGTCTTATGGTTCTTGTCTTGCTCATCAATTATTTGCCCATAACTAGCCTAACCAGTCCTGACAAAATTGAGGCGGTGACGGGTACGGCAGCGGCGCCAGTTATTCAAAAGGATATGGGTCATACGAGTCGTTATATCCAAAGTAGTGATACTTATCAGCGTGGGCTTCGTGAATATGTGACCGCTGCCAGTCCAGACGGAGGAGTACTGCGTTATGCTTGGTTTATCAATAAGTATGATGAATACCTTGACGGGACGAATGATGCGACCAGTGCTGATGCGAGCAATGCTAAATTTGGCGACCAAGGGACAGGCGATGGTAATACTGACCATCAAGGGACATTTGGCACACAATCTTCAACCAGTAATATCCTCATCGCCACGACACCGACAACCGTTGGCAAATATTACACCTATGTTGAAATCACGAATACAACCACAGGTGGTGCGAGTACCACAGTTCGCTCTCAGCGGGCGGTACTAGATATCAGAAATGAAGATAAGCTAGACAAACCAGCTGCGGCAGCCAATGTTAAAATCGCACCAGAGTTTGTTTTTCCTAATTCGAGTACTAATCATGGGCCTAATAGTTTTAGTTTTGTGGCGTCAAGAAATGCCTCTCCTTTTGGGGCCTTTGATTCAACCCTATTTTATACGACGGTAGGGCTAAGGACTTCGAGTGGCTGGAATAATACAGTTAATAGAGATTTGTGGGTAGTAGACCCCGGAACGAATGGTAATGGTGTTCAGCCAACAGTTTCAATGGAGTATCAACAGTCAACTTATACAGGTAATAGGTGGACGATGGATACGAACTGCGTGGGGTCATCTTCCGTTTATCAAGATATTTCGACTGTACCGGGTGCTATCTATGATGTCAATTTTGAACATTATAGTATTGGTGATGCGGCAAGTGCTGGGGATGTCTTAGCAGCAACGATCGCCCCCTCTAAGTTTTCGAGTGATGATTACGCCTCAGATATTCCCAATCGTTATTGGGACGGTAGTCAGGGTATCGGTAGCCCTCAGGGCATGAATGATAACCAAGGGACTTACTTCTTTAATATCGCTGGTGATACTAATAATCTCTTCGTTGGTAATAAAGATTTAGCGACGATTAATGCCGGTAAATATCCTTATGGTTTAAATCCCGGTGCACAAAATTTGCCGGCGACTGGCGACCCAGTTGTGCAGCCGGGCATTCTAGGCAGTCATTACGGTACAGACTATTTCTTCGATATGACGAGATATGCTTTATTGGGACTTTATAAAGGCGATAACCAACAAGTCTTTCAATTTGACTTAGCTAACTCTACGAATACAAGCCGTAATAAAACGGCTATTGTAGCTGCATCGAGTACAGCTGACTATGCCAATCACAAGAAAGCCTTTACCTATGGCGGTGAAAACATTGTCCAGTTCTATTCACGAGATAACCTCGCACAAGATGGGCAGTCAAACGTTAATCGCAAACAATTTTACTATACCGTGCCAGAAGGGCAAGGGGCGACAGTAGAAGCCTTCTCATCTGTCGCAAATACAAATGATGCCAATGATAATGGGATTTATAATGTTCAGTTTAGTCGTATTGCAAAACCAGATATTACAACATCTCAGGACTACGCAGGTCATAATGCCATCACAGTCAACACTGCTAAAGCTGACTATGCCTATGCGATTGTTGATGTGTCCCAAGGCTATCCACAGTACTTGACGAATGTGCAACAGTACACGAGCGATGCCACGATTGACCCAACGATAGGCACAGACGATAACTGGCTCACGACGACAAATGCAAGCATTACCTTTACCGGCTTAGGCGTTGGTCGGACTTACCGTGTGATTGCGATACCGCAAGGTGCCATTCAAGTTGAAACTAACTCGAATGTTACCCCGCTCGATGTTCTCGACACAGACGCTTGGGTTGATACGACGATTACCGTACCTGATGTGGACGGTCATATCCTAGCTGGGACTTACAAAGACACCGCTAACCAAACCAAAGGTCGGGTGCGCGTGCGTCAGGCTAATCTCGGTAACTACTATGCCCTCTTGGCAGTAGACAATAATGGCAAACCCATCACTGACACGGCTGTTGGCGACTGGGTCACACCAGACGCGACGGGCGAAGTCGTCTTTGATAATCTGACACTGGTCAATGGGACAACCCCTTATGTCGTGATTGCCAAACCGCAGTCTTTCTTTAACTTTGACTATGCGGACGCGACCTACTCGCCAACGGAGCTCTACCAAACGGGAGATGTGATCCCATCAGGTTTTGACGTTGGCGATCGCGTTATGATTGCGACGCCAGTCACGATTACCAATAGTGAGAGCTGTCTGGCGCTAGGTGTGACTGAAATCACGCGTGTCTTGAATAATGCTGATACGGATACCGTCACGATTACCTATGATGCGACTTATCGAGGAGGCGGAACGACCTTCTCGGCGAATACGACAGCTATCGCTTTTGATAAGACGCTGGGGACGGTAGCGGGACTTGCCGATGCCAATGGTGCAGATGGCTCAGTTGACCTCAGTGGTCTTTCGACTGCGACCTTTACCATTCCGACAGGGACTGACTATGATGTTATCCTCCAGTTTGGCGACCACTATGATTTACCAATCCGAGCCTTGGCTGCACCTGATACACTTGCCATTGATTATGTCAATGAAAATCTCTTAACGGCAGGGAAATCAGGCTCAGACAGTTATAATACGCAAGGGAATGTCGATTACAGGCTAGAAAGTGGTGGCAACTACTATCTAGGCAGTAGTGCGACGACAACTGTTCAGGGGTCAAATACCCAGCCGATAAATCTGACAGCAGCGCTAGATGATACGATCAACCCTTATAACGCTGATGGGACATTAAGCTATACCAAACACATCGCGGATGCCACTCGGACGATTGGTGTTCAGCGGACATTGCCCGTGCCGCAACGCCCAGCTGCTTTGAGCATGGGGACGTCTTCTGAAGCTGTGAAAGTCGACTATCCGAATGAGATGGTCGATAATAACAGTGGCAAAGATATTTTGCTCAGTCATAATGACTTTACGACGAGTACGGCTGTTACGACTGGTGGCACGAGTACCCTTGCCAGCCTTGGTTGGACGGGGAATGCCGATATGCTCCTTTATAGTCGCAGTGATGCGATTGTTGACACGGCTTTCAAGGGTCGTATTGCGAGTACGACTATCATTGAACGGCCAGCCGCACCTGTTCGTGCGGATAGTGAAGGCGTTGGCGTTGGCGTGTCTGGCACTAATGTGACGTTTGATAACAATTACGCCTCACAGACCATTCAGGTCGGCGGTATGACGAAAAATGGTGCTGTTCTTAACGCCAACGGATTGCCTGCGACCATCAATGGTGGTGGCAATACAGTTTATACCAACCATGCCGATGGCAACATTTACAACTTTGCTTTTGCCGCAACGCAAACTGCCCCACGCTCTAAACTGCTTGAGTATTCAACCCCACTTGTCGTGTCCAGTATTGACTTCGGCGATGTGCCCTATGGTCAGCTAGGCGCTAAGACGGCGACGACCTACCCTGCTATCCCTGACGGTAGCAGTCAACCTGCTGGCAATACTTTCCCAACAGAGACGTTGAAGCAACCATTGACCCTAGAAAATACAGGTAGTGGTACTTACTATCTAGATGTTGACTATGATAACGGTACGATGAAGTTTGATAACCAAGGGCTATTTGGCTTCACAGGTAGCGATAATCTACCGGATAACTATGGCGGTGGTCTGTTAGGGATTGGCGATTTCAAAACGTTAGTCAACCCGAACACCATCGCACCAGATGAGGTCGATACACGCTTTAATCTTATCTTGGGCGATGTCGATGGGACTGGTAACTGGACACCTAGCCTGCTCCGGACGGACAACTCGGGCACAGGCTCAGCGACACCGAACACGACAGGTGATATCAATACTGCGCCGGTCGGGCTCTATACCACTCGGATTAATCTCGCTTATAGTGCGACAGTTGACGCTAGCGGTGTCTTGGAAACGCCAACCGATGTCTCCTCAGAAATCCGTATCAATATCATCAAAGCTAAGTGGGCAGCACCCATTATTGCGACCCAAGGGTCACAGTCTGCTAGTGGGTCTGATGGTCAAAAGCTTAACTATACCGTCACTGAAAATAGTTTGGACTTCGACATAGTGCTAGACAGTGAAGTGACGAGTTCAACCTTAGAAGTTTCAACCAATGGTGGGGTTAATTGGGTCAAATCAACACTGGGAGATGGGACAGGTAGCTATTCGCCAAGTGCCGGTTCGGCGCTAAAACAAATCAGTCTGACGCAGACGAGTGATGGCATGGCAATTCAGCCAGCCAGTACTTATACGGTACTATTCCGAGTGGTCGATGACACCAACCATACCCAGAGTGATACCGTTACTAAAACTTTCTGGACGCGTGAAGCTGAACCGACTGATAAAGGCCAGTTTGTGGATTATTTCAAAGAAACATTGAGTTTCACATCGGCTTATGGAGTGACGATTGGTGGTAAAACCAGAGCGACAGGTTCTAGCATCACAGCCGATTTTATTAGCCACCCTACCCCTGCGACACCAACGTTGTCCTTGACTGCAACAACGCTGGCGCACGGCAATTATCCTGCCAGTCTCCCAACAACTTTCAACTATAGTCGGGAAGCTAAACCGGTCTTGACACCTAACGGAGAATCTGTTTACTATAATGGTTCGGGTGCGATTCGTAGCACGGACATGACATCCGCAATCGAGGTCAGAAATGATGGCGCTACTTATGATGGTAGTACAGGTGTTTCTAAAACAGGTCTATTCTCGGGTGTTTTCTATGCCAGAACGCCAGCCAATACATCGGCTTTTGCCTCAGAAGAAGTCAATCTCTTACTGCTTCCGACCGCCTACAATGTCCGAGTCAAATCGGCAGTCGTTGTCGATAACTCAATCGGTGCGACAGGTTACGCAAGAGAAAACGCAAGTAGTCTCTACTTTAAGAAAGAGACGCCACAGCCTTATACCACAGCCTTTGCAGACGCAATGTTCTCACGGAGTGGCTACACGGCTCAGGAATCACACCAGATGAATACTGGCACTGCAGACTTTATAAGTGGTGGTAGCTCAGTCGTTGTGACAGATGCGATAAGTCAGACGAACTTTGCAACGCAGTCAAGCTTGTTTGCGATTTTCAAAGCTAATCTGGATAACACGAATAGTTTGGCACGTCTTGTGACTTGGAAAGGGCATGAAGCACCGACTTATACGGTAACGATTCCGGCTATTATGGCATGGGCTGATACTGATGGTGCTGCATCTCCGGGTATCAATCAGGTTACAATCAGTGCTTGGGATAGTGGCAAGAGTCAACGCACGATACCACAAGGTAGTACCATCTATCTCAATGTGGCAAGTGATAATCGTTCAATCTTGACCAATGCAAGTTCAAGTCTGAGCTATAATCTAATGCTTAATGATAGTAGTTCAACCGCACTAAATGCAGGTAGTTTGGTTCAATCTCTGACAGCAGCATCGGCAGTTGCGACACCAGTTAGTCAAAACTTCACAGTCACGGTATCTGGTTCCCCACAAGTATCTGGTCACTATACAGGTGCGATTACCTTCAACGTTGATTTGACGTTGCCAAATGAAGGTGAATAGTGGATAACTGACTTATCACATGGCTGCGTGACAACAGAAAAATTGGCATGGTCATAAGTTCGCAACTTCCCTCGCTTGGACGGGAGCGCCAACGTAGGTCGAGTTTCAAGATTTCACGAAGTGAAATCTCAGAAAGGATGATACTGAAAGCAGTACGACATAGTCGTAAGTCTCTATTTTTAAGAGGTTAGCTAGAAGTTCAAATAAGGAAAAGCATTGGAAAATAATTCTGAAAATACAGACACGCTGATTGAATCAGTCGTGCCAGAAGACAAGAAGCATAAGAAAAAAAGATGGTTGCTACCATTGTTGCTGTTACTCGTTTTACTGATTGGTGGGTGTAGCGCATTTTTAGTGAAACACCCACAAAGTCTCCCCAAATCGATACAAAATGCGCTGAATTTAGACAGTGCTCAAAGCGATAGCAAGAAAGAATCGGCCACATCACTCGGAAAACAAGAGAGTATCCAAATCAGAGGTTATCCGGATATTCAGCTCAAGGCTAATGCCACTGACATGCACCTCGCCCTAGAAAATCCAAAAGGCAACCCCTGTTATATCCAGTTTGTCATTCGACTTGTGGATCCGAAAACGGGTGTTAAGGGAGAGGTACTCTATGAATCTGGAGATGTTGCCCCGGGCAAATTTATCAACGATCAGACACTAGCCCATGGTTTTGAGAAAGGGGAGTATCCGATTGTGATTGAAAATCACACGAAGAGTTTAGATAAATCTCACACCGCCATGAATGGTATGGATGTGAATACGAAGTTACTTGTAAACTAATGAATTGAGTTTCGGCTCCTTGAGACTAGGAAAAAAGATAAAAGTACGCACGAACGTTGTTCGTTTACGTCTTTTCCTATTTTTCATAGTCTCAAACCAGTCGCCTCAACATCTTAATCATGGAGGAAAGTAGATGAAACGGAAAATTGTAACAGGTCTAGGCCTTATCCTAGTGGCAGGGCTATTGAGTAGCACGACTTTTGCAGATACCGACACGAATGGCACTTGGGATGACGATGGCGCAACACAGGTGACTTACACGGTACCGTCGACTTATACAGTTGTGATTCCAGATAGTATTGCGCTTACAGTACCTGATACGGCTGTTGGAACTGCTAATAATGTCTTTATCAAGACGAATTCACAAATCGCAGATACTGAAACGATTACAGTTAGTTTAGCGCCACAAACTTTTACGGCAACGAAAACGATTTCGTCTATACCATTTACGGTTTCTTATGCAGCTCAAAATGGAACGACGACCAGTCCAACGGTAGAGGCTGCAGCGACGCTTTCAACGGCTGTATCAATTCTCACGCAAACAGGTGCACAGATTGCAGTAGTAGGGGAGATGACTGAAACAACGGCAGGAGCTCCAGACTTATCAGCGACTGTGCAAGCGAAAGTGACAGCAGCTCAAATCGCAGAAGCAAGTACTGCCGGACAACATACTGGTACGATTCAATTCTCAGTTGTGAAATCATAAAAGATTTTAAAACTTAAAATAGGGGAGTAAGCATATGAAAAATTCAACATTACGCAAAGCGCTAGTCGGTCTGGTGCTAGGAAGTGCTTTATTGGCTGTACCGGTTTTGGCTGATACCAATACAAATGGTACTTGGGGAACAGGCGAAGATGGGGCAACAACTGTCGACTATACAGTAGGTGCAGCTTATACCGTGGTGATTCCCAGTAGTTTAAGTGTGGGGACTGCTGGTACTTATACAGGTGTAGCTAATAATGTCTTTATCAATAGTAATTCAGTCATTGCACCAACGGGTAAGATTACGGTTTCACTACCAGTGCAAAATTTTGAAGCCAAAGATGCGACCAATGCTTCAACAATTCCGTTTACTGTTAGATATACCTCACAAACAGGTGCAACAACTGGGGTGGCTACAGTCATTACGAATGTGACGGGTTCACCAGTTACTCTATTGGAACAAACAGGTGCGCAGATTGCGGCAGTAACACCAGAAGATGCTATAAATGCTATGATTGGGACTGCGGCTATTTCAGCACAGGTTGAGGCGACAGTAACGCCTGCACAACTTGCGACTGCAGATGTATCAGGGACACATACTGGTGTGATTACGTTCGCAGTTACGCAAAATTAGAAAATAGGGTAGATGACTATGAAGAAAAAATATTTTATCAGCCTTGCTGGTCTGGTCTTAGGCGTGAGTCTACTTACGACACCGGCTTTGGCGGATACGAATACAACAGGTTCTTGGGGGACTGATGATGGCAAAACAGATGTCACCGTGACAGTGTCGCCAACCTATGTTGTGACAATTCCAGCAACTTTCAATTTCACAGCGACAGGCGAGCAGGGCACAGCGAATAATATCGCAATCTCTAGCACTTCGCAACTTGAAGCAGATGGTGTGTTGAGCGTTAAGCTCGTGAGTACCAACACCCTTCAAGCCACTAAGCTGTTTAATGGTGGAGCTAATCTGTCTGCTATCCCTTTTACCGTTTCCTATGGCGCAAGTAAAACAAGTTATACTAGTGGAACAGAAGCGGTGATTCTTGAAAAAAATGGTATTGATATTGTAGCTAACAATGATTTGAGTACAGGTGTTTATGTAACTGTTGATAGTTTTGCCGCTGCGACGACTGCCGGAATACATCAGGGGACATTGGATTTTTCGGTATCTTATGTTTCTGGAACGCCTTGAACATTTATACACAAATATAGATGTATAAATTTGTAACAGTAGAAAAGGAGGGACTATCTTTGTTGAATATAAAAAATAAACAAGGTCAGATCTTCTCTTGTATCATGATGTTTGGGTTAATGCTCAGTCATCCTGTGTTGAGTTTGGCTGATGTACAGGATTTAACGCAGGATAATCAAGCAGTTGCTGTACCGCTTGAAGTGACGGTTCCGTCTACTTATACTGTGACTATCCCCCAGAAGCTGAGTTTTAAACACTTGGAAACAGGGAAACAGTATTTGGAGGTCACGGTGGATGCTAGACTTCAAGACAATGAGCAAATTCAACTTGCTATGGTTAACGCCTCACCTGATGGATTGGTCGGTCTCACAAATGGGCAGGAAACTTTAAATATAGAGTACCGACGTGCTGCTGATGATAGTAAAATCACTAGTAACAATGCGATTATCGCTAGTTTTTCAACAGGGAAAACGAGGCACCAGACGGTAGTGCAAGCGCCCAACTGGGAAACAATCACGACGAGTGGTGCTTTTAAAGGTAATATTGGTTATACTGCCAAAGTTGTTAAGGGAGGCGGGTAAGCTATGAAAAAGAAAATCATCGGTTTTCTGCTGATTTTGGCGACTTTCCTAGTTACGGGGCTTGTGTCAGCGGATACTCTGAACGAAAGCGATGTGGAACATGTTGCGAATCTCCCGATGGAAGCGATTGTGCCGGAGAAAGTGATGGTTAAAATCGTCATGACGGGTGGCAGTTTTAAGGTTGGCAATCAAACTTACAAGGATCAAACGACGATAGAATTACCCTATGCCAGCGACCTAACAATTCTACCGGTGGATGCCCAGTTGACGAATGCCGATTTAGACTTTTTAACGGTTATACCGGCTTATCATCTTGAGGCGACTCTTTTGCAGGTGACAAAAATCCGAACCGATGGGACGGTTACGCTGACTTATCAAAAGACAGCGGGTCAGCCAGAACTAACACAAGAGCCGACATCAACTCTGCCCAAAATGTCTGATACTGACCGTGTTTGGGTCACCTTATTTGGACTTGGTTTATTAATCGTGCTAAGTTTGCTGGTTTTAGGTCGTAAGCGCCACCGCTCAGATTAAGAAAATTTATAAATTCAAAAATCTGTACCGCATACTTGTGGTCGGATTTTTTGGTGATCCTACCCTACAAGAGCATTGAACAAAGTGCTGATTTTCAGCGCTTTTTTTGATATAATGAAAACACTATATGAAAGGAAAGGATAATCTCCAAGCGCAGGGCTTGATAGGGTTATCCAACTATCACACACATGAAACAATCCAAAATGCTTATTCCTACCTTACGAGAAATGCCGTCTGATGCGCAAGTCATCAGTCATGCCCTTCTCGTACGTGCAGGTTACGTTCGTCAAGTCTCAGCAGGTATCTACGCTTATCTGCCACTTGCTAATCGCGTGTTTGAAAAATTCAAGAATATCATGCGTGAAGAGTTTGAGGTCATTGGTGCGGTGGAATTGCTAGCACCCGCTCTTTTAACCGCAGACTTGTGGAAAGAAAGTGGTCGTTACGAGACTTACGGCGCTGACCTCTATAAGCTAAAAAATCGCGATGCATCAGATTTTATCCTCGGCCCAACGCATGAGGAAACCATGACTGCACTTGTCAGAAATGACATCACGTCTTATAAGAAACTCCCATTGAACCTCTACCAAATTCAGCCGAAATATCGCGATGAGAAACGGCCGCGTTACGGTCTACTTCGTGGTCGTGAGTTCATCATGAAAGATGGTTATAGTTTCCATGCTAATTATGAATCGCTAGATGAAACCTACCAAGACTATAAACAGGCGTATGAGAATATTTTCACACGCGCTGGCCTTGACTTTAAAGGTATCATTGGTGACGGCGGTGCCATGGGTGGTAAAGATTCGCAAGAATTTATGGCGATTACACCCGACCGTACGGACTTGTCACAATGGTTGATTTTAGATAAATCAATTGCTGATATTTCAGAAATCCCAGACTTTGTGATCAAAGACATCAAGCAAGAACTTTCTAACTGGTTGATTGCAGGGGAAGATACCATTGCTTATTCTGACGGCTCAGATTATGCAGCAAACTTGGAAATGGCATCGACTGAATTTGTCAAACCTACCGCTTATACTGAACATCTTGAGTTGACAAAAGTCGCAACTCCTGATGTGAAAACGATTGAGGAAGTTTCAGCCTTTCTTGACGTGCCAACTGAGCAAACCATTAAAACACTTGTCTACAATGCAGATGGTGAAATCGTGGTTGTCCTACTCCGTGGTGATGATGAGTTAAACGAAGTTAAATTAACCAACCATTTAGGTGCTGATTTTGTTGAACCTGCGACAGAAGAAGAAACAATTAAAGTATTTGGTGCAACATTCGGTTCATTAGGACCAGTTGGCTTGCCAGAAGATGTTAAAGTGATTGCTGATCGTGTGGTTGAAACCATTGTCAACGTTATCGTTGGCGCTAATGAAGATGGTTTCCATTATCAAAACGCCAATCTAGAACGTGATTTTAAAGTGGCTGAATTTGTTGATTTGCGGACTGCAAAAGAAGGCGAACCAGCACCAGATGGTGGCGGTCACCTGAAATTTGCACGTGGGATCGAAATCGGTCACATCTTTAAACTTGGTACACGTTATTCTGAAAGTATGGGCGCCAATGTTTTAGATGAAAATGGTAAAGCGAAACCAATCATCATGGGTAGCTACGGTATTGGTGTCAGCCGGATGTTATCAGCGATTTTAGAGCAATTTGCGCGGATTAATGTTGAGAAAACATTTAAGGGCGATTACAAATTCTCATGGTCAATGAACTTCCCTAAAGGCTTAGCACCTTATGATGTGCACGTGATTCCAGTGAATGTTAAAGATGAAACAGCTGTTGCTTTGTCAGCAGAAATCGTAGAGACTTTGACAAAATCTGGCTTGCAAGTCCTTGAAGATGACCGCACAGAACGTGTCGGCGTTAAGTTTGCGGATAGCGACTTGATTGGTTTGCCAGTGCGCGTGACAGTTAGTAAAAAAGCAGCAGATCGTATTGTTGAAGTCAAGATTCGTGCAACAGGTGATACACTTGAGGTTAATGTCGATGACTTGGCAGAAACCCTTGCGATTTTGAATCAATAAGTGGACATAGAAACAGAAGTCTGACGAACGGATTTCTGTTTTTTTTGTGGTGATAAAGTATTTTACAAAAAAAGAAAGCGTTTTCCGAGATATTGTTTGCAAAAAAAATAGAACCATGCTATGATATAAATATAAAGAAAAGCACTGGAATGTGCGAACTTGCTCACATTTTTGACCGACTAAATCGTATTACCTCGGGAGTCTTTGAGACATCTTACAGCGTGCAAGCCATTTTAGATGGAAGCTGCTTCAGTAAGAGCGAGACGCCCACCTGTTTAACATTAACAGCGGGTTCAATACTTGAGTGAGTAACGGCATTCAATCAGTGTTTTTTGCGTTTTTTGGGCGTGATGTCTTCGTTAGCTTTCGACTTACAACCTCAAGGTTGCTGCGTCTCAACTGCCTCGACCTCACGCCCAAAAAATCGCAAAAAACAGTGCTTTATTGGGCGTGATGTTTTTGTTAGGTTTCGATTGACAACCTCAAAGTTGCCTTGACCTCACGTCCAAAAACTTCCAAAAACCTGGGACTGATTTGTTTGAGTTTATTCTTGCATTTTTAGGTGTATTTGGGGTATAATGAATTGGTGAGAAATGCTTTTTCTCTTAATAAATTGCCTTCTTAGCTCAGTTGGTAGAGCAGTGGACTCTTAATCCATGGGTCGCAGGTTCAAGCCCTGCAGGGGGCATCAAAAAAAGGCTCTGCACGTTGATGTAGAGCCTTTTCTTTTATATTTTTGCCAAATTTTTGCCAAAACTACCCATAATTTTCTTGATTTTATCATTGCCAGCGTCCAATGTCTCCCTAAGTATATGACCATAAGTTTCTCTAATTTGAGTACTGTTTTTATGTCCTACTTGTTTAACAATAACTTCAATGTCTACGCCTTGGGCGAGTAAAACACTGATATAGGTATGGCGTGTCCCATAAGGTGTGATAATTGGTGTAATGTTTAAGTCAGATAGATATTTTTGAATTGCCCGATTGATTTTATAATGTGATAAAATCTGGTTGTCGGGTTCTAAAAATACCATTTCTTTGTCCTCTACATCTCCATTAAGAGCTATACGGCTCTTTTTAAGGGTTCTAAAGGCTTTTATTGTTTCGTTATCTAACTGCACATATCGGATAGATTCAGGTGTTTTAGGTGGTACATACTTTTTATCCGCTAGAGAGTATCTACGATAAGTGTAAAGTACCATTTTGTCAAAATTTATATCTTCCCAATTAACCGCAAGCGTTTCTGAAAGTCGCAGTCCAGTCTTAAACATAAGGTAGTAAAAGTAGGGTAGCACACTGATTTTATAGTCAAGATGATTGGCTAAATAATCAAGTATTTTTTTATAATCTTCAATACTTTCGATATATTTATCTTCTGCTTTTTTAGGTTGTTTACCTGCATTACGTTTATAACCCGCAGTGAAATCATCCATATATAATTTGTCACGGATAGCAAAGGCAACGACTTTTTTAATCTCATTATCAAGCCTTTTTAAACTATCTTTTCCGACATCTTTACCGTAGTCATTCATTATCTTTTGATATTCACTAGGTTTTATTTTTGATACTTTTTGTCCGTCAAATATTTTGGCAATTACTCTGCCGTGACTTCTATACTTGTATTTTGTCCGTTCGGATAAGCTAGAGGGTTTGATTTCAAGGTCATACCATACTTGCCAAATATCATGCACTGTACTTGAAAGATTGAGTTTACTACCGCTGTCAAGTTCCAATCTTATTTTTTCGCCTGTTGCTTTGGCAATTTTTTTGGTTTTAAAACCTGACTTTGATAAAAGACGGATACCTTGATTATCTTTTATTTGAAAGCCATAAGTTAAGCCTTGCTTTCCTTTGTACTTGGTGTAATTGATTGATACCATATTAAGCACCTACTTCTAATTGAACACCTAGAATTTCTTCAACTACACTGACAGGTACTCGCCCCAATCGCTTATTATCATAGAATAGATAACCACGACTGATTAAGATTAATTTTGCTTGTGCAATGATTTTTCTTGCGGTTTCGCTTTGATAGCCTAGTGAGACTAGGTCTTGTCGTGTGATTGTATTCATACTTATTTACCTGCTTTCTCATCAGATTTTTTGACCTTGTTATCTCCTACCAGTGAGACTGAATCTGCCAGATAAGACAAAGCCCCATTTTTACCAATGTAGGAGTTTTTCAGATTGTCAAATTTGATTTTGATATCATCTGAATCATAGAATTTTTCAATCGTCATGAGTGGGTCAATACCGTTGATTTTGACTGTTTGTGTTCTACGCTTGAATTTGCCGTCTAAGACTTTTACAGCGTACATATAACCAGTAATTTCATCAGTTTCTTTTGTCATGACATTCCCATTTTTGTAAAATTGTTGGTTGCCATTTTCATCTAGGTTATCAACCGTATCGAATACTGGATATAAATCAAGCAATTCAAAGGTTGTACCGATATTATCCAAATTAAAATCTTTTGCGTTAATAGTTAAATCTCTTTTTCCCATAATGTAATGCTTTCTAACCACTTTCCGTGGTATAATAAATCTAGTGAATCGCCTGCAAGCGATTATTCAAGTAGGAACTCGCGATTCTTACTTGTCCGAAAGACTAATCAAACAGACTGTTTGTGTCTTTTGTTTGTAGCTGGACTTGTTTAATCAAGTCCATTTTTTTATCCTCTGATAAATCGTTCAGTTCTGCTAGATACTTGATAATTTCAGTAGCTAGGCTTTTTGAATATCTTGCTTCCTCAATCAACCAATCTATTGGATATTGGTCGAGAGGGGCAGTACTAATCTCATTGTCATAAAGGAATTGATACATTTTCAAAATTGGTAGCGCTCCTTTTTGGATGAACCAGTTGATTTTATCAAGGATAGGGGTTTGTTTTTTAGAAATCTTGTAAGACCAAGCCTTTGTTTTTGACATGAGATGTCTCCAAAATTCTGGACTGTAAAACTTGCCTTGCTTATCCAAAAACTTGATTTTACCCTTTAAGTATCCTTTGTAAAAATCAAGTTCATTTTGTTCGGTCTTGATAATCTCTAGCCAAATGGCTTTAACATCATCTTGACGAAACTCTGTTTCCGTTCGTATCCAAGATTTAACTGCCATATCTTCTGCTAAATCTTTTGGACGTATGCCCAATTTTTTAGCTTGTTCAACCAACTTGTCATAAATTCGAGTTTTTTTAGTACTGTCATCAGCGCCAAGGTATAACGTTCGTCCCGTGTAGTCATCTCCAAAGGGTTTGTAGACAGTACTTCTACCATAGAGTATCCGTCTTTTCTGGCAGTAGTTTAACAAGGTTTTAGGGGTGTAATAGGGTTTGTCATTAAAATCATCAAGTCTCATATCAAGCCGTTTAGGGTCAATGTATTGCCCAAAACTAGAATCTAAAAATTTGATATAGCCAAACTCAGTGATTTCCCAAAGGTCTAAATAATTATCCTTATAGAACGACCAACCCGAACCAGAAAATTGAACCATGCAGGGTGTATCAGATGTTTCGCTAAAGTAGAGTTTGATTTCTCCATAAACCCAGTATTTTTCATAATCATAGTATCTCAGGTTACCTGATTTTTCGATGAACAATTCAGATTCAAGTCCTAAAACATCTGTGATAATGTCATCTATTTTCATATCAATTTGAAATTGAACCCAATCCAGACCCGCTGTCAATTTACTTTGTTTATCAATATCCTTTATAACCATTTCTCACCTCCTTTCATTGTCTAGGTGTCGTTTCAAAAAACCTTTTTAGAAATAGCAACCAGCCCATAAGTAGCAAGGGTTTAGTGGTTGTTTTAATTCCTAATAGCACATGGTGTTACAGGCATGTGCCAAATGAAATCCGTCAAGTTTTAGCATGAGTAAGTGAACACTTTTCACTTCGTCCGTCAATGACGATTTTAGTGGTCTAAGCGCTTGGTGCGCCGACCACTAAAATCTATCTCAGCCGTACTCAAAAATTGCTCACTTACTCGATAAGTTTTTTGATTTTCTTGTTCTCTGATAACTTTTCAATCAAGTCAGATAAATTTGTTTCAAGTGTGTGAACACGTTGACGGAGTTTGACATTATCAGCAGACAAACTATCAAGCTCTTTTTTTAAAGCAACACGAGAGAGATTTAAGCGCCCTATCGCACGTTTTAGAGCAAGTAGAGCATCTTCCCTTTCTTCTTCCAACTGAGCGTTAAGGTCGCCCCAGACCGCTTTAATCGCCTTGTCAAGTCCTTTATCAGCAATCAATTTCGATGTTTGAACAAACTTTTCAAGTTCCTCTTTCGTAAAATCTGGTGCCCAATTATAGCCCCGCCCTCGACCGTAGCCAATAGGAATTTTACTGAACGAAAATTCATAACCCGCAAGCTCTGTAATTTTCGAGCGCCACTTTTTGATAGTTGAGACGCTTTTACCAACTTTTTCTGAAACTTGTTTGTAGTCGATAGTATGACCTCCTTTGATTATTTTTATCAGAAACTTAATTTCTGGCTCATGTCGAGACTTTCCTTACTCTCAAACGGTTATTATACGCTTTAGACTGATGTCGCAGTCTCATGCGTTTTCCCGAGAACTCTATATCAATAGCACAGTTAGCGTGAGTTTATGGCTCGGCGAGATTGAGTAAGTCATCCGAAACGTTATCGGATATGTTGTAGTCCTATAATCAACTATAGGTATATTTTAGTTGATTAAAATGATTTTGTCAAGCTTGAAGTTGAAAAAAAGTAATAAAAGGTGTAAAATGTGTCTATAAGGAGTGGAAACATGACAGATAACCGTAAATTATATTTTATTCAAAATTTTGGCGATAATGTTGCTAAGTTACGTAAAGAAAAAAATATTAAGCAAGAGGTTTTAGCAGAATATGTTGGTATTAGTAAAAATGCTATTTCAAAGATAGAGCAAGGAACATCATATCCTACATTTGCAAACTTAGATAAAATAGCAGAGTTTTTTAAAGCTACACCGACACAACTTTTTGGTACAGAGCAAGAAAAACAACTTGAAATAAGTGCAGATAATATTGATGAATATCAAAAAAAAGCTCATGAGATATTGCAGGCTAATAAAGCTTTTAATGATTTGTATAGTCAGTTTTTTGAGTTGGAACAAGGTAGAGGGGATTATATATTTGAACAGACTGTTAATACGCTACAAAATTTGAAACCTTTTATGTTTGGGAGAACTGTTGGAGCTTTAGATGAAAATAATGATTATGTATTTGATTCAGAAGGAGGACAAGAGATAAGGTATATCCCGCCTTTACTTGATTCATTAGATTTAGATGGAATAAATGAACTGTACGAAAAAATAAAATTCATTGTTGATAATCAAGACAAGATACAACAATAATGAAGAAATTTTAAGCAATAGAAAAGCATATGAAATCATGGAATTTCATATGCTTTTTCTATGTTTGGTTTTATATAAAAACAAAGCCATATCACGGTCACTTTGTTTTTAAAAGTTTATCTGAAATATCTTATAACAAATTATTTGATTCCCAATTTCTTCTTTTTACTATATTATCTATGCGATCTTGTAAATCTTTTGAAGCAAAACTATAATAATTTTTTATAATATATTTAACTTCTTCTTCTGATACCAATCTTTCGGGAGATTCAAAAAATGATACTAATTCTAGTTTTAGTTCAACATTATCATTATCAAGTTCTATTGCACGTCTCAAATGATTCAAAGCAATATTTTCAGCTCCCTCAAATGATACGAGACTTACACTTAATAATCTTGAAGCAGTTAAATGACGTGTCCATGTCTCATTTTCTTGAATAAGTTGTAAAATTAAGAAGTAGTAACTCATGTTTTGCGAATCTATTGCTAACCAAATCAACGCTTCTCTTAGCACCACCTCATCAAGAGGTTTTAAAATATTTATAGTTTTATTGAAGTCTCGTTCATTTTCTAAAGACTGTTTGATTTCTTCTAGTAGTTTACCCATGCGTTACTTATCCTTACCTTTCCGTTCATCTCCACGTATGTAACGGTTATAGTCTTACCGTCAATAGTTAATTCTTTCGCTGGAATTCCTTTTACTACAGTATCTTTTCCTTTTTTCAGAACTTCCTCCATTAAAGGTTTTACATTTTCCCACGTTGGAGGATTTACTACTTTTATCCAATCATGTTTAGATAACATAATATGGTTGATTTTGTTAGGGTCAAGCATCTCAAGCTCTGAAGAAAATTTACTACTAATTTTTTCCGCATCCCACATCTCACTAAGTACTTTAGCTTCTTTCTCAGTAAGTCCAAATGTCTTACTGATTTTTGCCAAGTCAAGCGCTAAATCTCCACCTTTTTCAAGCAGTCTAGCTGCTTCCATGGCTTTATAAAGACTAACTGCTTTTTTTAATGGAAAATAAGTTAAAAGTAAGGAAAGAAAACTCAGAGATTGTTTTGAAAATGAAGCGTCTGTATCCAATAAAGTTTTAACATCATTAACACCGATTAACTCCACTATAAGTTCTGGTGCTAATTTTTTTAAATTTGCCCAACCCATTTTGTTAATTGCCAAACGAAGGTCTTTTGTTTTCTCATTATCAACTTTACCATTAACATAAACAGTTGGAAAACTTTCTCCCATACCATTCATAGCTGACCACTTAATTTCAATCTTATCAGATTTTTTCTTACTTTTTGCACCTGATAGGTCGGAACTGAACTTCTCAGCACTCAATTTTGTAGCCCAACTCATATCAGCGCCCGCAGGAAAGGTAATCGTACCGTCTGAACTTGCGGTTGAGCGATTGATAACATCAACGCCTTTCATCGCATTTTCAAAAGCACGTAAGCTATCTTGAAAAAGTGAGTGAGTCGAGCTTGAAAATGTTTCCAGTGCCTTTAGTTCTTTTTTGCGTGTTGCTTTAATTTCTTTTAAATTTTCTAATTGGTCATAAAGGTCGGGTAATTCCGCCAAAGCATTACCAACTTTTTCAAACCCGCCACTGAAAAATTGATTGATAAAATCTCGGTCATCTTTGATTTTTTGTTCAACCAAGTCAATCATATTTTGAGTGAGTTTAAGAAGTTGTTGAATTTGGTCGCTATCCAGATGATTACCGACAGCACTTATGGCACTATCTGCCGTTTTATACGATTTTAGGTCGCCTTGTATATCTGTGATAGCTTGATTTAATTTTTGAAGCATGGGATTGATATAAACAACAAACAAGGTTTGTCCCGCTTTATAGGCAGCACCAGATAAGGTGCCTGAATCAATCACACCGATTAGATGTTGACTACCTTTAGAAAGACGGTCAAAAATTTGTTGAGCTCCTGAAAGGTTAGCTTCTAAGGCTGTTATTAGATTACTTGAATCGCCACTGTCATAGATTACCACGGTAAGTTGTTCCTTTCTCTGCTCAAGTTATCAATCTTATCTTCAATATCACGTCTTGTTCTATTCGAGGACTGACTAATCATCTCATTTTGAGTTTCAAAGCGAGATTTTAAGTTGGCATAAACGCTTTGATAAATTTCATTTTCACGTTGTGCTTGCCTAGAATTTGATTGTGAATTTTCTAAAATATAGCGTGCATTATCTATATTATGCTTGATGTCTAAAATGAAGTTCTCGTTGTTTTGGGTAAACTTATTAGTCATGCCCTTGAGTTCATCTATATCAGATTCTTGACGCATTATTTCTTGGTAAAGTGCGTGACGTCTAGCTTCACTTTTATCTTTCGGTTGTTGTCTATAACTTGTCGTATTCTCAAAAAGAGAAGTTGAAACTGCTTTTTCTTTTTTCGCAGCAGCAAACTTTTTCAAAGATTCTTGATACTTGACCCTATCAGATTCTTTTTTAGCAAGCTTTTGACGTTTTTCTTCAGCTTGTTCATGGATTGTTTGATTAGCATAAATTAAGCTGATTTTTTCTTCTTCGTCCGCTTCTTCAAAGTTTAGCCGTGTCCGTTCAATACTAATATTCCAATATTCTGCCCAATCTGTCCAATCATAATTTTCCCATTGAGGATTTTCAATGGGTTCTTCTTCAACTTTTTTGGTATCATCTACTAAATCACGCTCAGGAGAAATTGTCCAAAAATCATCAAAAAACCCTTTTTTAGCTGTTTCTTTAACCATTATCTAAACCTCTGACTATCTGCAATATCTCGTTCCTCAATCGCATGGGCTAATTCTGGAAATTTATTAGCTTGTGATAAGACACATGAAACAACTTTTGAAGTCTGATTCATGAGTTGATTGGCGAGTGTCTGACCTGCGAGCATACTTGAGATATTACTTGAACTAAAATCAACGGATTGGTTCGCAAAGTTAGTTGCGCTTATTCCTGTGAGTTCTGAAATTGCGGATTGTGCATCTACGGTACTTGATTTTATTTTGCCTGTTGCCATAAATTCTCCTATATTTTAGTTACATTTTAAGATATTATAACATTTTATTAAAAGCGTTTCCATAATTTGATATATATCATATATGATGATATATTTTGATAATTTTAGTTGTTGGTTTTTATAGAATTTTGAGTTTGATTTTGTTGAAAATAAGAAAAATATTTTTTGCCAATTTTTTTGCCAAAAATAAAAAAATGTAGTAGAATTAGTTCAAGTAAAAGAACCTAAAAGCCCTTATAATGCGTAAGTTTTCAGTATAACAGTGTTGAATACTATGCTGTTTATCTGCAGGGGGCATTAAAAAAAGACTCTACACCTTGGTGTAGAGCCTTTTTAAAAATCTATCCAAAATATCTTACAACAAATTATTTGATTCCCAATTTCTTCTTTTTACTATATTATCTATACGTTCTTGCAAATCTTTTGAAGCAAATCTATAATAATTTTTTATAATGAATTTAACTTCTTCTTCTGATACCAATTTTTCGGGAGATTCAAAAAATGACACTAATTCTAGTTTTAGTTCAACATTGTCATTATCAAGTTCTATTGCACGCCTTAAATGATTCAAAGCAATATTTTCAGCTCCCTCAAATGATACGAGACTTACACTTAATAATCTTGAAGCAGTTAAATGATGTGTCCATGTCTCATTTTCTTGAATAAGTTGTAAAATTAAGAAGTAGTAACTCATGTTTTGCGAATCTATTGCTAACCAAATTAACGCTTCTCGTAACACCTCATCATCAAGAGGTTTCAAAATATTTATAGTTTTATTAAAGTCTCGTTCAATTTCTAAAGACTGTTTGATTTCTTCTAGTAGTTTACCCATTTGTATTTTACAATAATTTATAATGTGGATACATCTATTGCATTTTCAATTTGGTAATTATTATTTACAAAATTGGTTATTTCAGAAATAATACTATCCACTTTTTGTTGAAATTCATATTTAGCTTCCTCATCTTGAAAATCCTTATATGTAAATTCTACTTTGTTATTAATGAATAGAGCTTCATATTCTTTCTGTAGTTCAAGAAGTCTATCATCTATTTGTTTATTATTTCTTAGTTCTTCTGGAGAAACATTGTCAATTAAATTCCCTGATTCATCATAAAACCATATTGGAAAAGCTCCATATTCCAGTGATATTTTAATTTTTTTCAATTAAATTCTCTTTTTCCATATCAATCAGTTAGCAATACAGTGAAGTCCATTAGGTGGTCATCTGGATAATTTTTATCGAATTCACTAAATTGAGCTATTATAACACTAAATAATTCAAGATAATCTTCTTTTTTTCTATAATCATATACATGTCCTCCTATTTCGAAAATATTGTCAAGATTTAGTTTAGACCATTTTTCAAGAATAAGGATAAATGACTTATATTCATTTTCATATTTGTCATAAATAAAATCACACAAAACATCATTAAACCAATTAATATTTTCAATTTCCTTAAGCTCTTTTTCAGGCATTCCCCATGCCAAACCAACATTCAGGATAAATGACTTATCATCATGAATATTTTCACAATTCACGTTAATAGTTAAAACTGATACCGTTTCATTTTTTTCAATGAGATTCTTTATATCTTTTTTTTCTATTTCAAAAATCCCATTTTTCATTCCAATACCTCTATCCAACTTCTATAATGATCAGGACTAAAATATGTTTTGCCGTCACTACCTCGAACAAATCGTTATTTACTTTTATAGGCGTCTGCCTTAAGAAATAAATTTTTCAGGAATAAGATAAAGACATTTTAAAAAACCATCTAAATCGACTCCATAAAAAATACTATCATTAACCTTTAAAATTTTATCTTCTAACTCTAAATCAGTTCCAACTTGAATTATCCCTTTATCCTCATCAAACTTGATTGTTTGAGGAATAAAATATTTTTTGATTTCAGGAATTTTATCAAAAATATCAAAAACATCATTAGCTTCAGCTTGTGAATCTTCAAAGTAAATATTCTATGAATAATATTTTCCTATATTAATTTTAGTTTTTTCCGATTTAATTAATGGTAGAAACCCTGTTACATCAACTAATTTTCCACTTTGTAAAATATACTCTAATTCAATGGTATTCAGTGCCAATGAGAATGTTGGAATGACTTTTGCGGTATAATCCAAGCTATGTGTATTGAAATTATAAATCATTATTTTATAGCTTCTTTAAATTGTCTATAAATTCCTTCGAATTCTTCTTTTTCAAAATCATCTTCCCATATAATTGAAGCAACTTTCTCAGAGAATTGATTTTTAAAATTTAAAAATTCATCTCGCTGCTCACTATATGATTTAATATCCTCAATAAGTATCTCTAATAATTGTCCCTCATACATTTCCCCTGCCAAAGGATTATTTAATAATAACTCTATATTTCGCTCTCTAGCGAGGTCTGGTAAAATACTTTGTCGAAGCATGAAGTACACATCTGATACATTAAGTTCGTTTTTTTCTTTGTTTAAAATTGAATAATATTTTTTATCTAAATTATCGCTCAATTCAAAATTATCGGATATACTGTATATTTCTTTTATTTCATCACTCTATTCCTCTAAATGGTTTGAACAATTCTATGAAGGTACTTTTGACAAAATTAATCTAAAAATTGCACAAAATCTTTAGGTATTTCTGGATTCTCTGAAAACAATAATTTTATGAAATCACTTTGTTCAATAATAACTACTTCTTGAAAATTATTATCTTCCCTCCATTCCACTTTATCATATGTTACATCAGAATTATCAATATTTTCAATAATAAAGTTACTATTTCTAATACCATATTGCACTAAACCATCTAATTCTTGAATTTCATAGCCATATTTAATATGAAATAAATTATACAGTCTGGATATGATTGCATCTTCTTCAATTATAGAACTTAAAAACTCTACTAAATTTTCTTTTTTCATATATTTTTCCTTTACTTTTTAAGTGGTATGCGAACAATTTCTCCGTTAATTGTTGTTTTTAAATATGGACCACCATGAACTGCATCAGAAGCATTTTCATAGCCATAATTTAACTGCCAAGAATTTCCTTTACCATCGAAATATCTTATCCCCTCTCCTCGTTTTAATGGAGATTTTGTGTATCCTTTTAACTCTTCATCAAGATATTTTTCTACATTTTTTATATTGGCATTTTCAAATGTAGAGGGATTTTTAAGTTCAAAAGAAAACTTGGTTATATCATCTGTCTTCCCTGCAAGTCTTTCCGTATCCCACATCTCACTAAGTACTTTAGCTTCTTTCTCAGTAAGTCCAAATGTCTTACTGATTTTTGCCAAGTCAAGCGCTAAATCTCCACCTTTTTCAAGCAGTCTAGCTGCTTCCATGGCTTTATAAAGACTAACTGCTTTTTTTAATGGAAAATAAGTTAAAAGTAAGGAAAGAAAACTCAGAGATTGTTTTGAAAATGAAGCGTCTGTATCCAATAAAGTTTTAACATCATTAACACCGATTAACTCCACTATAAGTTCTGGTGCTAATTTTTTTAAATTTGCCCAACCCATTTTGTTAATTGCCAAACGAAGGTCTTTTGTTTTCTCATTATCAACTTTACCATTAACATAAACAGTTGGAAAACTTTCTCCCATACCATTCATAGCTGACCACTTAATTTCAATCTTATCAGATTTTTTCTTACTTTTTGCACCTGATAGGTCGGAACTGAACTTCTCAGCACTCAATTTTGTAGCCCAACTCATATCAGCGCCCGCAGGAAAGGTAATCGTACCGTCTGAACTTGCGGTTGAGCGATTGATAACATCAACGCCTTTCATCGCATTTTCAAAAGCACGTAAGCTATCTTGAAAAAGTGAGTGAGTCGAGCTTGAAAATGTTTCCAGTGCCTTTAGTTCTTTTTTGCGTGTTGCTTTAATTTCTTTTAAATTTTCTAATTGGTCATAAAGGTCGGGTAATTCCGCCAAAGCATTACCAACTTTTTCAAACCCGCCACTGAAAAATTGATTGATAAAATCTCGGTCATCTTTGATTTTTTGTTCAACCAAGTCAATCATATTTTGAGTGAGTTTAAGAAGTTGTTGAATTTGGTCGCTATCCAGATGATTACCGACAGCACTTATGGCACTATCTGCCGTTTTATACGATTTTAGGTCGCCTTGTATATCTGTGATAGCTTGATTTAATTTTTGAAGCATGGGATTGATATAAACAACAAACAAGGTTTGTCCCGCTTTATAGGCAGCACCAGATAAGGTGCCTGAATCAATCACACCGATTAGATGTTGACTACCTTTAGAAAGACGGTCAAAAATTTGTTGAGCTCCTGAAAGGTTAGCTTCTAAGGCTGTTATTAGATTACTTGAATCGCCACTGTCATAGATTACCACGGTAAGTTGTTCCTTTCTCTGCTCAAGTTATCAATCTTATCTTCAATATCACGTCTTGTTCTATTCGAGGACTGACTAATCATCTCATTTTGAGTTTCAAAGCGAGATTTTAAGTTGGCATAAACGCTTTGATAAATTTCATTTTCACGTTGTGCTTGCCTAGAATTTGATTGTGAATTTTCTAAAATATAGCGTGCATTATCTATATTATGCTTGATGTCTAAAATGAAGTTCTCGTTGTTTTGGGTAAACTTATTAGTCATGCCCTTGAGTTCATCTATATCAGATTCTTGACGCATTATTTCTTGGTAAAGTGCGTGACGTCTAGCTTCACTTTTATCTTTCGGTTGTTGTCTATAACTTGTCGTATTCTCAAAAAGAGAAGTTGAAACTGCTTTTTCTTTTTTCGCAGCAGCAAACTTTTTCAAAGATTCTTGATACTTGACCCTATCAGATTCTTTTTTAGCAAGCTTTTGACGTTTTTCTTCAGCTTGTTCATGGATTGTTTGATTAGCATAAATTAAGCTGATTTTTTCTTCTTCGTCCGCTTCTTCAAAGTTTAGCCGTGTCCGTTCAATACTAATATTCCAATATTCTGCCCAATCTGTCCAATCATAATTTTCCCATTGAGGATTTTCAATGGGTTCTTCTTCAACTTTTTTGGTATCATCTACTAAATCACGCTCAGGAGAAATTGTCCAAAAATCATCAAAAAACCCTTTTTTAGCTGTTTCTTTAACCATTATCTAAACCTCTGACTATCTGCAATATCTCGTTCCTCAATCGCATGGGCTAATTCTGGAAATTTATTAGCTTGTGATAAGACACATGAAACAACTTTTGAAGTCTGATTCATGAGTTGATTGGCGAGTGTCTGACCTGCGAGCATACTTGAGATATTACTTGAACTAAAATCAACGGATTGGTTCGCAAAGTTAGTTGCGCTTATTCCTGTGAGTTCTGAAATTGCGGATTGTGCATCTACGGTACTTGATTTTATTTTGCCTGTTGCCATAAATTCTCCTATATTTTAGTTACATTTTAAGATATTATAACATTTTATTAAAAGCGTTTCCATAATTTGATATATATCATATATGATGATATATTTTGATAATTTTAGTTGTTGGTTTTTATAGAATTTTGAGTTTGATTTTGTTGAAAATAAGAAAAATATTTTTTGCCAATTTTTTTGCCAAAAATAAAAAAATGTAGTAGAATTAGTTCAAGTAAAAGAACCTAAAAGCCCTTATAATGCGTAAGTTTTCAGTATAACAGTGTTGAATACTATGCTGTTTATCTGCAGGGGGCATGTATGAGGTTCAGTATGTAAGATACTGAACCTTTTTGCTAAATTTTACTAGTTAAGGAGACATCATGGATAATAAAAAATTAGCTCAATTAATTTATAGTGTAGCGCAATACGAAGGCTATAATACATCCGTCTTACAAACACAAAAGAATTTAGCAACTCATAAAGATGAGTGGATTTTTTCAACTGAAAGTGATCGATACATTTTTGAAGATTTGCTTAAAGCGATTCAATATGCGTCAGCTCAAGACAAAGTGACAGTTGAGGTTGTCAAAGGGATTAACGCTCAGATGAATTCTAAAATGAGTGGTCAACCTGAATCCCCTGGGGAACTTAGGCAAAATGTTCCGATTCATGTTGGCGACTATGTTCCCGCAGAAACAGTCACAGAAAATATGTTGCAACGTCAACTCGAAGCCGTGATAGGCAATACTATACAGGATGGTTGGGAGCTTTATGCAAGGCTATCAAAATTACAGCCTTTTGATGACGGCAATAAGCGAACAGCTTTGATTTCAGCTAATCTTTTGGTTGGTTCACTCACTGATAATAATGAAGATTATCTTGTGATTCCAACGGATTTTAGAAAGACCAAATTTGATGCAAGTTTAGTTTATTATTATATGGCTGATGACTGGGATGATCACATGCCCGATGAACAAGATAGTTTATCTGATTTTGTTAAATTTGCAACAGCATTTACAATTGAGAATCGGTAATAAATTAAAAAAATCGTAAGATATTTGAAATTGGAATAAGTATTTTAAAAAGAGATATTATAAAAAGAGGCTGGGACAAAAATCGAAATTAGCATAATTTAGGTAATTATAAAAGAGACAAATCGCATGAACTCAGCGTTTAAAAAACGAATTTCATGCGATTCGTCTCTTTTTAAGACTTTTGTCCCAACCTCTTTCTTTTGTTTTAACTAATTTAGTGACATACAAACCATTTTAAAGTGATTTTGTTTTGGGACAATCTAAAAATTTAGTATAATATTGTTTTTTATTTTGTAGGAAATTGACATGTTGCTGTATTTTTTCTAGTTCGATTTGTAAAATTATCTCTTGTTCTGCTAAAATATTTATTCGATCTAAGATGGTGCTATCACCCTTCTCTCTCAATTTTGAGTAGTCAACAATTTTTGATAAAGACATACCAGTTGCTTTTGCTCGGTTAATAAACTCAATCCAACGTAAATCGTCATCTGTAAAAATGCGATAGTTAGCGCTATTTCTATTAGGATGTAAAAGTCCCAGTTCTTCATAGTAGCGTAAAGTTGGAATGGATAATTTAGTAATTTTAGCGATTTCTGATATTTTATAAGTTTGCATATATGGGGACTTTCTTTAGTTAAGTATAAATAGTTCTTGCTATCAAGTATACTTGATGGTTTATACTGATTATATCACATATAAAAGGAGGCAGTATTTTGGAAAAATACGAGAATGGATTAAAAATCCGTGAAGCAGTGATAGGGAAAGAGGCAAGTAAGATGGTTTCAGATAGTCTAGCCGATATAGCACCTATCTTAGATCAAAAAACGTTATTAGCATTTGACGAAGCAGCAGCACGTCCAATATTGGATATGAAGCTGAGAGAGATGATTACAATTACATCTTTGTTAGCACAAGGAGATACAGCTAGTCAACTTCGTATTCATATTCAAGGCGCTTTGAATGTTGGGGGAGGTCGGGATGAAATTGTTGAGATTTTTATTCATTGTTTACCATACGTTGGATTTCCAAGAGTTTTAAATGCGATTTCTGTATCGAAAGAAGTCTTTAGCAAAAACTAGAAGTGTCCCGTATCATAAAAAAATAAGGATGAATTTGAATAATTTATATGATTTTAAAACGGGTATGACAAACTTTAAAGAACTTAAACTGATATATACAACTATAATTATTCATAATAGGGGGATATTAAAAAGAGGCTGGGACAATTTGAAATTAGATGTAAAAGCATCTTCTTTTTATAAAGAAAAAAATTTTTTCTGAGTAAGCAAATATTAAGTAATTTGGGAATTAAAAAAAACAATTTTTCTTTATACTAAAACCCAAAACATAAAATAGTCAAAATAGTTTAACAAAAGCAATAGAAGAAACAAAATAGAAAAATAGAAATTTATATTTTTTCTGTATGGAACTTAAAATGACTTGAGAACATATGGGTATAGTGACAGAAATTGTAAAAGTGTTCATAATAATCTCTACTTATTCAAAATCACGTCATATCTTTTATTGACAGAATATTGCGAAGATGATAAAAAAGGGGTATAATTGAATAAAAATGTGAAGGGCATATCATAGTCTGTGCCTTTTTTCATACGAAAATGGGGTAAGCTAATGGATGTATCTAATCTTTTTAATTCGAATTTGGATAAAATCAAAATTTCGGCGATTCGTCGTTTTGACCAGGAGGTGTCAAAGATTCCTGGTATGTTGAAATTGACGCTTGGAGAGCCAGATTTTAATACGCCTGAGCATGTTGAAGCGGCTGCTGTGGCTGCTGTTCGTGCGCATGAGAGTCATTATACTGGGATGTCGGGCTTGCTTGCTTTGCGTGAGGCGGCGAGTCAGTTTGTGGCTGAAAAATATGATTTACAGTTCGATCCAGAATCAGAGATTTTGGTGACAGTTGGCGCGACGGAGGCGATTTCTGCTAGTCTCATGTCTATTTTAGTGGCTGGCGATAAGGTGTTGACGCCAGCGCCCTTGTACCCGGGATATGAGCCTTTGATTCAGCTTGCGGGTGCGGAGATGGTTGAAATTGACACGACGACCAATGGCTTTGTCTTGACGCCAGAGATGCTAGAGGCAGCTTTGATTGCTAATCCTGAGACGAAGGCTGTGATTTTGAATTATCCGTCAAATCCAACGGGTGTGACTTATAATCGCGCAGAAATCAAGGCTTTGGCTGAGGTCATTCAGAAATATCCCGTTTTTGTTATTTCGGATGAAATCTATTCTGAGTTGAACTATACGGGCGAAAAGCACGTGTCAATTGCTGAATTTGCGCGTGAGCAGACGATTGTGCTAAATGGCCTGTCTAAGTCTCATGCCATGACGGGTTATCGGATTGGTTTCATCTTCGCGGATGCGGTTTTGACCAGCCAGATTATTAAAACGCATCAGTATTTTGTGACAGCAGCAACGACAGTTTCTCAGTTTGCGGCGATTGAGGCTTTGACCAATGGTAAAGATGATGCAGTAGCGATGAAAAAAGAGTATGTGATTAGGCGAGATTATATCATCTCACAGATGACACCGCTTGGCTTTGAGATTGCGAAACCAGACGGGGCTTTCTATATTTTCGCTAAAATTCCTGCAGATTTAGAACAAAATTCTTTTGATTTCTTGCTTGATTTTGCTAATGAAAAACAAGTGGCATTTATCCCTGGGTCATCTTTTGGCCAATATGGTGAAGGCTATATCCGTTTAAGTTATGCGGCGAGTATGACGGTGATTACAGAAGCTATGGCACGCTTGACGGCTTACGTGACTGAAAAGCGTGAGTTATAATCTACTCATCTTTTATCAAGTGGAGCTGAGCTTGCTTAATCTCAAACAAGCATTGAAATTCCCCAATTTTGGGGAATTTTTTTATTGGGTCTGAGTTTTTAGAGATGTCCAATTTTTTGTTATAATGAAGTGGAGAGGTTCTTAGGGATATGAAAAACGTTGAGACGCGCGGTTTGGTGATGTTTAGTCGGCATTACCGTGAGCAAGATAAATTAGTCAAGATTTTTACGGAGCGTTTTGGCAAGCGGATGTTTTTTGTGAAAAATGCTGGGAAGTCGAGGTTTGCGAGTAGTCTTCAGAATTTTACGCAGCTTGAGTTGTTGGGGACGGTTAATGATGATGGCTTGAGTTTTATTTCTGATATTAGTGAGGCGAAGCCCTATCAGTTCATCAATTCGGATATTTTTGCTCAGGCTTATGCGAGTTATTTGATTGGCCTTACGGATGTGGCGTTGCCAGATAATCACTATGATGCGCCGCTTTATGGTTTTTTGATGAAGTCGCTTGATTTGATGGAAGAGAAGATTGATATGGTGGTGGTGACTTTTATTTTTGAGTTACAGGTCATGTCGCGTTTTGGTGCGCAGTTAGATTTTGGGCAGTGTGTTTTTTGTCATCGTAAGGATTTACCAATGGATTTTTCTTATAAATTTAATGGTTGTCTCTGTCGAAATCATTTTGATGAGGATATGAGGCGTTCTCACTTGGATCCGAACGTGATTTTTCTGTGCCAGTCTTTTATGGCAATGGACTTGGAAAAGTTACCGAGTATCAACCTGTCTGATGACATGAAAAAGAAAATTCGTGTCTTTATTGATGCGCTTTATGACCATTATATCGGTGTCCAGATTAAGGCTAAGAAATTTATTGATGGTCTGGATGGCTGGGCTGATATTATGAAATAACAATAAAAAATGGGTTATGGCTGTACTCTTGATGAATTTGAGTACAGCCATAGCCTATTTTATTTAGTTTTCAGTTTTTGTTACCATAGTTTACTGCTGTCAATGAACAAATCAGGCTAATCGTTAAGAATATTTGTAACGTCATGTCCTCATGATTGCCAGAAAGTAAAATTTTAACAATATAAATTAGATTGGCTAATAAACTGGTGATTAAAACGAAATTTAAAACTTTTTGTCCTGTTATTACCATCAGAATTTTTTGGCTATTAAAGTGCCTAGAGCGACGCCAGCACCAAAAGCTGAGATACCTTTTATAACCATTGCTCCTGTGATAACGAACGGTACGATACCACCTGAAATCTCACTTGCTTCTGAATCGTTCAATGTTTTAAATTGATTTAAAGTCATTATTTTATCAAAGTTGTTTTCTTGTTTCATTTGCAGAATCTCCTTATTTACTTAAAAAATAGCCTACACCAATACCAGTTAGAAATAGCCCCCCAGCAATAGCAGCACCTTTAGAAATTGCAATTCCGCCAATCACAATTAAGGGAACGACGCCACCTTCAACCATCGTCATCTCATCTTCAGTAAGTGATGGAAAGTTATTAAGTCCTGCGACGTTGTTCAATGTTGTATTTGTCATATAGTTTGTCTCCTATAACTTCAGACTGGATTTCAAAAATAAGAAATCTAATCCATTCCAATTTCGTGAATTGTCATTCACTGCAACAAATAACTAAATAATTTCTTCAACTTGAGTGTAAAGTAATTATTTCAATCAACAGCTGGCCAGCCAGTAAACTCATTTGTTTACATACTTAGTATAGCGCAATTTCATGCCCTAGAAATCAAAATGTCAAGAACGACCTGAAATATGCCAAATATAACCAAAATCTTGTATGAACGACATTTCCATGCCATGAATGGCTTATAAAAATTTGGTGTTTTATGATGTATTCAGATGTGCTTAAATTTTTTGATGATAACGTTTCTTAATCTCAACTGCTAAAGCGGGGTAATCTGTCATAAAGCCAGCTAAACGATGGTTGAAGGCAAAGTACATGTCAACATCATTATTTAAAGTCCAAGGTCGCAGGGGTTTGGTGAGTTGTTTTAAGTGATTTGAATTTTTTTGTAACCAGTCCAACCGAGGATGCAGGTGGGTGATATAATCCGTCTGCAAACCTTGCTTAATTTTCTGTTCCGAGGTCGACATGAGGAGGCATAAATCTGCACCTGGCTCAAGCTCTGATAGATGTTGTAGTGATTCGAGATTAAAGGAGCAGTAGATATGAGAAAAAGGATAGTGCTGTGAGGTGAGCAAGTCACTGGTCATTTTTTCAATGCCAACATACTGAAATTTATCCGTCTTGATTTCGACATTAAGCACGCCTGTGAACTGCATCTGGATCAGTAAGTCTAGTACCTCAGACAATAAAGGAATTTTTTCAGTTACATAGTCTTTATCAAACCAAGCCCCCGCAGAATAGTTGCGGATTTCTGAAAATGTTAGGTTACGAACGAGTCCAGTACCATTTGTGGTGCGGTCAATGGACTCATCATGAATGACAACGAGTTGACCGTCCTTGGTTAAATGGACATCAAGCTCGATGCCGTCAGCACCTACCCTGATCGCTTCAGCAAAAGCTGCTAGGGTGTTTTCAGGTCGATTGGACTTACTGCCACGGTGGGCGAAAATCTGCGTTTCGACAGGATCCTGATGGAGCAGATGATAGATACTGGCTTGAAATCTAGCCCGTCGTGACTTAAAGTAATCACGGTTTCTGCGAAACCATTTTTTAATCCCCGTAAACATCCGTCCACTCCTTTTCAATTGCGGTGACAAACTCTCGCATGATGTGATCACGCGCCATTGCGAGTTGCTTGGCTTTTTCAGTATGCAGGCTTTCAGAAATCTGAAAGAGTTTTTCATAAAAATGATTGATCGTTGTACCTTCAGCGGCATGATAATCTGCTTTAGAGGTAAAAGTCTGTGGCAACTTATCAGGATTATAAAGCTCACGCTTACAATCAAAGCCATATTGCAAGGTTCGGACGATTCCGAAAGCCCCAATGGCATCTAAACGGTCGGTATCTTGGACAATTTGACCATTGATGTCAAGTGCGCCTGCGCACTACCATCAAGATTGGCTGAGAAGGAGAGATTATCTATGATGTCAAACACTTGGTCAATGTAAGGTAAGTCAAGTGTGGTGAGAAAATCAACGACTTCTTGCTTGGCTACGACAACATCCTTAAATAATTTGTCATCATAGGTATCATGGAGAAGCGCAGCCGTTAAAACTAAGTTACGATTGGCTTGCGGATAGTCTGCTAAAATGTGTTCAGCCAATTTATAGACACGAAAGATATGATCGAAACCGTGACCATCTGTCAGGTGTGCGTGTCTATTTTGGGCAAATGCCATGATTTTTTCCATTATTTGAAATAGTTAATCCCCATAGCGGACTTGACTTCATCCAAAGTATGAGCTGCGACAGCCTGTGCTTTCTCAGAGCCTTTTTTGAGCATCTCATAGACTTGTCCCATGTCTTGGGCGTATTCTAAGCGACGGGCACGAATCGGCGCAAATTCACGATCTAAGACCTCGAGCAGGTAGCGTTTGGTTTTCACGTCGCCGAGGCCACCAACTTGATACTGCGCTTTCATCTCAGCAATGGTTGCTGCATCTTCGGGTGTGCCAAAAACATCGAGATAGTGGAAGACCATATTCCCTTCGATTTTACCTGGATCTTCGACGCGGACGTGGTCAGGGTCAGTGTACATACTCATGACTTTTTTCTGGACGGTATCGGCATCGTCAGAAATGAAAATGCCGTTGTTGAGGGATTTAGACATCTTGGCATTGCCATCAAGACCCGGCAAGCGACCGGCATTTTCATTTTCAGGATAAAGGCCTTCTGGTTCAACGAGGACATCTGTTTGGTAGGCATGATTAAAGCTGCGGACAATCTCGCGTGTTTGCTCGATCATCGGTTTTTGGTCATTGCCAACAGGGACGAGGTTGGCTTTAAAAGCTGTGATATCCGCTGCTTGAGAAACTGGATAAACGAGGAAGCCAGCCGGGATAGACTCGCCAAAGCCTTTTTGGGCAATCTCTGTTTTAACAGTCGGGTTGCGTTCAAGGCGTGCCAATGATACGAGGTTCATATAGTATATTGACAGCTCGGCAATTTCAGGAATTTGTGACTGGATGAAAATGGTAGATTTTGCTGGGTCAAGACCAGCCGCTAGATAATCTAGGGCAACTTCGCCAACAGATTGAATGATTTTTTCAGGTTCTTTGGCATGGTCAGTCAAGGCTTGTTGGTCTGCTAGGAAGACAAAGAGTTGGTACTTGTCTTCATTTTGCAAGAGCACACGATTTTTCAATGAGCCAACATAGTGGCCGATGTGAAGTTTACCTGTTGGCCGGTCTCCGGTTAAGATGATAGGTTTCATATTGTTAAATTCTCCTGTAAAATGTTGAGGCGACTGCTTTGGTGTGTAGAATTCTTTTCCGCGACGAGTAATCGCAGGAGTGAATTAGGAAAAAGACGTAAACGTACGAAGTTCGTTTACGTCTTTTTATCTATTTTCCTAACACCAAGGAGTCGAAACTCAGTTTATAATATAGTTGAGACGATGAAAATCGGATAAACAAAAAGTCCTCGACAAAATCATTTGTCAAGGACGTTTACACGCGGTGCCACCTTAAATTACGGAAAAATTTTCCGTCTCTTAGCTCCCTCAAACAAGGGATTGTGCGGTATCGGACACGGCCGTGATTCTTATCGTTTCGAATCAGATTGAACATCAGTTCCTTTCGCAGGCCATTCACTTGGTTGAATTCTTGTCTCGCAATGACCGACAAGTTCCTGAAAATTCGGATACACGAGCGTGTATCGACCAAGCTACTTCCTCTGCTAATAGTTTTATTTTACGATTATTCTATGGGAATGTCAAGGGAATTTGTCAAGTATGAAAATGATATATAATCTCTCAAATTCTCCAGTTTACTCATAAATCAGGCTCTTTATCCGTTTTTTGGCATGGTTAATTTTGTCATAGACATAGGTATCGAATCTATTTTTCATGTCATTCGTGGCATGGAAATGTCGTTCATACAAACTCGGGGCTATATTTGGCATATTTCAGGTCGTTTATGACATTTTGATTTTTAGGCGATAAAATTGCGCTATACTAGATATGTAAACAAATGAGTTACAAATAGTTGGCCAACTAGTGAACTTTGTTTCGTAATTAAAATAATTAAATTGTTTTTGAGGGAAAACTATTTTAGTTATTTGTTGCAATGAATGAAAATTCACGTTTTTGAATTGGCTAGGTTTCTTATATCAGAAAATATTAGTCGGAAATTATAGGAGAAAAAAATATGACAAACAATACATTAAAGAATTCATTTTCAAACAAATTTCGTGAAATGACACAAGAAGGATTGCTAGAAGTCAAAGGAGGTAAGTACTATGGTAACGGCTTATATGTCAATAAAAAACAGGAAGTATCTATGTAAACTGGGGACAAACCGCTACAAGTATAGCAAATAATGCTTCAGCAAATCTTTTTACTGGTGGTGCAGCTGGCTGGAATAATAGATATTAATAAGCTGTGTCCATTGCTTTACTGTAAATTCTAAATAATATAAGGAGACTATGAACAATAAATTAAAATGGTATTCAGGCGGAGATGAACGGAAAGAAAAAGCCCTAATCATGATGTCGAAGCTATTGGTGTCGTTAAGCGGTAATTTAAAAAGCGCTCCTTTACAAAAAATGTTATTAGCTTATAAAAATGAGATAGAGCTTGGAAGTAGCGCTATTCCCTTTATTTTAAGTCGCATGAATTTAGATATTGCTAAAGTTGCCTTAGAAAATAACATGACATTATCGCAAGAACAATCAGATATTTTAAAGAAATTAAGCAGCCTGTCTAATATTAGATTCTGGGTATTGCATGTAATGAAAAGTAAATAGTGTTGTAGAAAAGCGATTTTTGAAAGAATCGCTTTTTTAGATGTACATGTATGGGTAGAAATGGCGATGAAGTCCACTACATACTAGGCAGTGCTAATTTTTAGAATATTATTCCAACCTTTTAATCTGTTTCTTACTGCCTGCAAAATAGGCTAGACACACAACACATAAAGAAATACAGCATTCCCACCAAGTCCATTTACAAAATACAGAGAGCCCCAATATGATGAAAAGACAAATAGCTAGTATAGTGTCTTTAGGTCCAATCGGTAAATTTGTGTACATATGATAGTTTATCCTCTATTCTTTCTTTTTATATTTTCTATTTTTAAAACACGATAAACTAAGAAAATAAAATATTTAAGTCGCATGAATTTAGAGCAAGAGCCAAAACTTGTCGTTTCATAAATTTTTCAAGACAGACCGCAAGATGTCCTCATTTATCAGACACTTAAGGATATTCTGCTTCAAATAATTACGATGAGCTAAAATAGCGAGTTTTCTAAAAACATTTAAAGTTTTTTGAGCATTTTCTGACTCAACTTGGCATTCATCCTCAGAAAAATCAACATCCAGTACCCAATGCAAACTCTCTATTTTCCAGTGTTCTCGTACAATACCTAATAATTTTTTCGAGATTTGTCTCAAGACTAGAAATATAGTAACTCATTTCTTCTGTTATTTTATACTTTGTTTCAACCGTTCGTTTTATCGCAAAAACGCACCTGAGTCCCACCCATTTTTCACGATTATCTAACCAGTCAATGTCTTTGATCAAATAACATTTGCG